>NZ_CAWNIB010000248.1:0-22698 GCF_963874405.1 Vibrio sp. V08_P9A1T1 | reverse complement strand
TTCACTAGCTCAGTAATTCAAATGCAAAGATGTGAATTCTTTCGCGTGCTATTAGATTCATCTTTATTCATCAAAAACGTCTTGACACTGTCAGCGTATGATAGAGTTGTTATCAGCTTAAAAACCCATTAAAGACCGGACCAGTTTTAATTTTAATATAATCTCATCGAGAGTCGTGCAAGGTTAATGACACGCGCACGCTTTTCTCTTAAAATGTGCGCCTTTTTTAAGGTAGTGCAGCCGTCAGCACTGCTTGTTGCGCGCCGCTATGAGGTACACCATGAGCAATCATAAAGACATCATCTTTTCTGCCCCAATCGATAAGATTGGTGATTTCACCTTTGATGAACGTGTTGCTGAAGTCTTCCCTGATATGATCCAACGCTCAGTGCCGGGATACAGCAATATTATTTCGGCCATTGGCATGTTAGCTGAGCGCTTTGTTAAACCACACTCTACCATTTACGATTTGGGTTGCTCTTTAGGCGCGGCTACGCTTTCGATGCGTCGTCATATTCGCCAAGAAGGTTGTAAAATTGTGGCGGTTGATAACTCGTCCGCCATGGTTGAACGATGCAAGCTGCACATTAACGCCTATCGTTCGGATACGCCTGTCGAGGTGATTGAGGCCGACATTCGTGAGATTGAAATTCGTGATGCCTCTGTGGTGGTGCTCAATTTTACGCTGCAATTTCTATCGCCAGAAGATAGGCTCGCGCTGCTTGAAAAAATCTACGCGGGCCTTCGCCCGGGTGGCATACTAATTTTGTCTGAAAAGTACATTTTTGAAGATGAAACGGCGCATGAGCTGCTAATTGATCTCCACCATGATTTCAAGCGAGCCAATGGCTACAGCGAATTAGAGATCAGTCAAAAACGCAGTGCGATTGAAAATGTGATGTGCCCAGATTCCATCACAACACATAAAGCTCGCTTTAAACAAATTGGCTTTTCAAGCTATGAAATGTGGTTCCAGTGTTTCAACTTTGGTTCAATGTTCGCCATTAAATAATAGAATGCCGTTTTGGCTTTTTTCCCTAGAAGGGCCAAAACCTGATTTGCCATTTGTCTAGGGTCTTTTTACCTAATCTAGGAATACGCTTTGCATGTTTAACTTTGCCAATTTTTATCAACTGATCGCTCAAGATACCCGTCTCCAACCTTGGCTAAACGTTTTGCCACAACAGTTGACGGACTGGCAAAATGCAGAGCATGGCGACTTTGACCGCTGGGTTCGTGCGTTAAATAAAATCCCCTCGGGTACACCTGAGCTGATCGAGCTCAAGCAGTCAGTCACTCTCTCAAATAGCACACCGCTGGCGTTAGGCGAACAGAAAAAATTGGAAAGTTTGCTTAAAACTTTTCATCCTTGGCGCAAAGGGCCCTATCACTTACACGGTATCTATATCGACACTGAATGGCGATCCGATTGGAAATGGGACCGCGTATTGCCCCACATTTCACCGCTGAAAGACCGTTCCGTGCTGGATGTTGGTTGTGGTAATGGTTATCACATGTGGCGTATGCTTGGCGAAGGTGCTCGCCTGTGTGTGGGTATCGACCCTTCGCACCTGTTTTTAGTGCAGTTTGAAGCGGTGCGTAAACTATTGGGTGATGACCAACGTGCTCATCTTCTGCCACTAGGCATTGAACAATTACCTGAATTGAACGCCTTTGACACCGTATTTAGCATGGGTGTCCTATACCATCGCCGCTCACCGCTAGATCATCTGATCCAATTGAAAAATCAGTTGGTCACAGGGGGCGAATTGATTCTTGAGACGCTGGTTATTGAAGGCGACGAAAATGCGGTGTTGGTCCCTGTCGACCGCTACGCACAAATGCGTAACATCTACTTTTTCCCTTCCGCAAAAGCGCTCAAAGTGTGGCTTGAAAAATGTGGTTTTGGTGACGTGCGTATCGTTGATGAGAGTGTCACCTCCGTTGGTGAACAACGTACCACACAATGGATGACGCACAATTCGTTACCTGACTATCTTGACCCAAACGACCCAAGCAAAACCTTAGAAGGTTATCCGGCACCAAGACGCGCTATTTTGGTGGCAAAAAAACTATAATTGACACAGTTTTAACGCTTGATTCTGCGTATAATATTACCCTTATCGGAGGATGCTACACGCATCCTTTTTTATCAGCTAAACTTCGGTTTATCAGTAGTTATCCATCACAAATACATAAGGTCGCAAATGTTTAAGTCAATAGCATCCGTTGTTGCAATTGCTTTACTGTCAGGCTGCACCCTAACAAATGGTGAACAATACCACCAAGCTACCCTAACAGCGATTCAGACTTCGGAATCGAACCTCAACAATACAATGACCAATCTGGAACTTCAGTTGAGTAACCAGAATGATTACATTGAAAACCTTGAAAATCAGATGTTAAAGCTCGATCAAAAGCTCTCTAAACTCAAGGTGATTGCCGCTAACGCCCAAAAGTCACATACAGAAGCAACAACCGGCGATGACCTTATCGTTCCGGCTGCGACTCCATCGATGCCAAGATCTCGTTATGACGTTATTTTAGGTGAAGTTGAAAAGGTAACGATTGATTCGATCAAACAAACATTTGACGCGCGTGTTGACACAGGAGCCGCGACTTCTTCGCTTAATGCCATTGATATTGAAGAATTTGAGCGTAACGGAAAGAACTGGGTGCGTTTCCACCTTTCCGATGGTGAGAAAGCAACAGATGAAACGAACTGGATAGAATCCCCTATTATTCGCTACGTTAAAATTCGCCAATCGACCAATGAAGAAATGGAACGCAGAGCCGTTGTTGAGCTGTGGGTAAAATTAGGCAGTATTCACGAAAAAGCACAGTTCACCTTGGCTGATCGCTCTCAAATGAGCCATCCTATCCTCTTAGGACGCGAATTTATTCGTGATATCGCCCTAGTCGATGTCAGTCGCAAATACATCCACACCGAAACCAAATAACAGCAAGGATATTTATGACGTCACGAGTTCCATTTTATCTATCAGTCTTGTTACTGATAGCGGCTGGTATTACATTGAGTGTAGTTCGCCACCAAACATATGGGGTGCCATGGACACCCGGGGAAACTCGCCAAATTTGGGATATTGAAGCACGTGTTGAATTCAATGCGTTAGGCAAAGAAGCCAAAGTCTCTTTAGCTGCGCCTCATACTCAAGATGGATATACTTTGATCAATGAATCGTCATCATCACCAGGTTATGGCGTGGCTTACGTTACTACTGACACGGGCAAACGTGTTGAGTGGTCAATCCGCAAAGCAACTGGCCCACAAACGATTTACTACAAAAGCCAATTTTTAGTCGATCCTCAAGCGAAAGCGGACCCTATCCCCCCGATGGGTGATGTGGTTAAGCCAACCTTTGATGGCCCAGAAGAAGCAGCGGCTATCGCATTAATTGAACGAGCGAATCAACGCTCGGCGGATAACATCACTTTTACCCGCGAACTGATTAAAAACCTCAATGACGCCGATAGCCAAAACGCCTCTTTGCTGCTTAATAAAATGAGCAAAGTAGACGCCACACAAAAACTGCTGTCATACTCTCAAATTCCCAATAAAGTCGTTGGTGTTATTCAGCTCGAAGATGGTCGCCGCCGTCAAACGATTCAACACATGAACGAAATATGGAATGGCGATCAGTGGGTACTTTTTAACCCTGAAACGGGTACGCAGCCCAACCACCCTAACCTACTGGTTTGGGATGAATCCAACGTTTCACTGCTGGATGTCACGGGTGGGCAAAACAGCCAAGTTCACTTCACTATGCTGTCTCAAGATGTTTCACCTCAAACGGCAACCAATAATAAAATTGAGGCCGACAAACTCTTAAACTTCTCTATTCACAGTTTGCCGCTTGAAGAGCAAGCGATGTTCAAGACCATCATGTTGATTCCTATCGGCGCATTAATTGTGGTGTTCTTGCGGGTGATTATTGGGCTAAAGACCTCAGGTACTTTCATGCCGGTACTGATCGCCGTGGCGTTTGTTCAAACTCAATTACTGACAGGTATCGTGGGCTTTCTGCTTATCGTCGGAACAGGTTTGATCATTCGTAGCTATTTATCGAAATTGAACCTGCTACTGGTAGCACGGATATCGGCGGTCATCATTGCGGTAATACTCATCATCTCTGTCTTTACCGTCGTTGCCTTTAAGATCGGGCTGACCGAAGGGTTATCCATTACCTTCTTCCCGATGATCATTCTCTCTTGGACCATCGAACGTATGTCGATTCTGTGGGAAGAAGAAGGAGCAAAAGAGGTGATTTTACAAGGTGGCGGCTCGCTCTTTACTTCCATCTTAATCTACTTAGCAATGACTAACTCTTATGTCCAACACCTAACCTTTAATTTTATTGGCTTACAGCTGATCGTATTAGCTGCCATTCTGCTATTGGGAACCTATACTGGATACCGTTTAACTGAACTTCGCCGTTTTAAACCGTTAGCCGAGGAGTAAAGATGTTTTCATTATCCGAATACACTTCTCCATTTAAGCTACGCCGTAAAGGCATTATGGGCATGAACAAGCGCAACCATAGCTACATTGGTCGCTATAACGATCGCTCAAAATACCCATTGGTTGATGATAAGTTACAAACCAAATTGATTGCGCAGCGTGCGGGTTGTACTGTGCCAAAACTGATTGGTGTGATCAGTAATCAAGCGGATGTGAAGTCGATCCATGCCATGGTTAAAGAGTGGCCGGGCTTTGTGATAAAACCTGCACGCGGAAGCGGTGGTAAAGGAATTTTAGTGATTATGTCGCACAAGGATGGCGTGTACACTAAACCTTCTGGTGCGACCATCAACCAGCAAGATGTTGAGCGCCACATCAGTAATGCCTTGGCCGGACTATTTTCACTAGGCGGTAAAAATGATGTTGCTGTGGTTGAAAACCTAATTAAGTTTGACGATTGTTTCGAAGGCTTTAGCTATGAGGGTGTGCCTGATGTACGCATTATTGTCTTCAAAGGTTACCCCGTCATGGCGATGATGCGCCTTTCGACTTCGGCTTCTGATGGTAAAGCCAACTTACACCAAGGCGCTGTTGGCGTAGGTCTTGATATTGCGACAGGAAAAGCAGTACGAGCCGTGCAGTTTAATTTACCCATCACTGAGCACCCAGATACCGGCAAAGAGCTCTCCACGCTGCAAGTACCACATTGGAAAAAGCTACTCACCTTAGCCTCTAGCGCTTGGGAAATGACCGGCCTTGGTTATATGGGAACCGACATGGTGTTGGATAAAGAAGAAGGACCAATGGTACTTGAGCTTAACGCTCGCCCAGGGCTTGCTATCCAGATAGCCAATGGCGCAGGGCTGCTACCACGCTTGCAGCATATTGAAAGTTTAGGTACGCAACTTATCTATCCCAGCCCCGAAGAACGCGTGGCTTATGCAGCAAAGCAATTCGGTTCAGGTGAGGTAAGCGAGTAACTCTCACCCAATTTAATCACTAAAAAGCCCAATCTCTATCAGGAGTATTGGGCTTTTTTATTAGCGATGGAGGCGATGCTTACAGCATTTCGGCCATCTGCTGTGCTTCTGATTTTGGTTTTTCAGTTTGACCAAAACCCCGTAGACCGACCACATGAACGTGTTCGTGATCTTTAAACACTTTGCGCACTAATTTATAGGTCGTGCCTTTCTCAGGGCTAATGTTCTCTGGCGCAGCAATTAAAAGTTGCATATCCAGACGCTCGCACAGTTCAAACAAGGTTGAAATGGATTTGGCATCCAAACGCGCCGCTTCATCTAAAAACAGTAAACGACATGGGACGATGTCTTTACTGCGTAGACGACGAGATTCCTCTTCCCAACTTTGAATTACCATCAATAAAATAGACTGCCCAGTACCAATCGCTTCACCAGTCGATAACGCGCCCGATTCCGCTTGCAACCAGCCATCGGATCCGCGATTTACTTCAACACTCAACTCTAAGTAGTTACGGTAATCCAATAGTTCTTCACCCAAGACTTGCGGTGAACGTTGCCCCATATCGATATGCGGGTTAACACGCTGGAACAATTTCGCCATCGCTTCGGAGAAGGTATAACGAGTACTCTCAAACAGATCTTTATGCTGACTCTGTTTTTCAGATAATCCCGCGAGTAGGATTTCATGGCTCTCGCGTACTTTCACGTTAAGGCGAACGCCTTTCACCTGACCAAAGTTAATGTTAGACAAACCTTGGTTGAGCATCCGAATACGATTTTGCTCACGTTGAATGGTTTTTTTGATGATGCTGGCCACCGATTCAGAGCTGATCGCTAAACGGTTTTCACGTTGAGTCAGCTCTTCTGTTAAGCGCGCAAGCTCCACTTCCATCTCTTCAATCGCTTCAACAGGATCATCAGTGCGAATAATGTCTTGGCGAATACGTTCACGCAGATGTTGATACACGGCGATGTAGAACAAAACTTTGCGTTCTGGATGTGCGTTATCTTCCGACAAACGCAGTGCATCGCGTAGGTCGTCATTGCTTGCGACTGCTAAACGCAGCGCGCCCAACGATTTATCTGACATGGAACGCAGTTCATCGGCCGATAAATACGCCAGCTCACGTTTATGCAAGCGGCGCTCAACATCGTGATCACGCGCCAAACGTAATACAGAGCACCACCCTGCTTTTGCATTCACCACAAATGTGCGCAGATCTTGATAATCTTTCTGCACCTTTTTCAACCGTTTAACTAATGCTTTCATTTCAAGATCAGTTGCGGTCAGTGTACGTTCATACTCGCTCTTACGGGTACGTGAGGCATGCAGACGCTGTTGCAATTCATCACGACGACGTTCAGCACGCTCTTGCGCACCTTCATCGGCATGCACACCAAACTCTTGTAGCTCCTGCTTGAACTCTTGAACCGTTTCCAACTTAGCTTGATGCGAGCTTTTTAAGGCCGCTAACACTTGGTTATATTGGTTCATTTGGCTTTGAGCCTGTTTGAGCTCATCACGAGTACGGGTACGGGCGCTTTCTGCCTCAACCAATTTGTTTTTGAGCTGCTCACTTAGCTCGCTACTTTTACTGAGCAGAGCAACCGAATCGGAATAGCTAAAATAGTGGCGGCGTTCAATCACGTCTGAGAGTGCAAAGATCTGCACTTTCAATGTCTGAAGAGCCTGATCCGCTTGCTGATATTGTGCAGTGAGTGCATCAAATTGCTGCGGGTCAACCTCAAGCGCTGAAGCAAGCTGCTCTAACTCCGCGATGGCTTTACCGTGCGAGCTTAAAAACGCTTTCGCTTCCGCCAGTTGATTAATGTTCAGCTCAGCTTCATCGAAACGTGCTTGCAATGCCTCATCTTCAATGAGCAACATGTTAGGAGCCAGCTTATCGAGCATCGTTAACGCGTGTTTGCTTAGCTGTAACTGGTTGCGCTGCTGCTGCTCTTTTGCGTCCAACTCAGCCAATACACGGACCAGTTGATTGCGTTGCTCACGTGCCGCTTGCAACGCTTGTTCTGGATCGGCTTCAAAAGCGACTTGGATGTGCGAAGCAACAAACTGGTTAAAGCTGTGGTATAGACGTTGCAGTTTTTGTGAATCAAACGCCGCTTTCGCGTGCTCTTCCACCACTTCTTCGCGCTCGTTACGCAGTAACTCTAAACGCTGTTCGCGCGCGGCGCGGCCAAAGAGTGGGATCTCAGGTAAACGAGAATAACGCATTTGGCGGTTATTGAGCTGTACACATACCGCTCCTTCCAATTCGTCAGCATTGAACGAGCTATCATCAAAGGCATCGACATCCCCTTCAATGATGTACAGATCTTCTGGGCAGTCATCAAGCTCTACCAGCTTCTCTTTGATGCCAGATAAATCCGAAACTACAATCGCATGGCGAGCTGGGCCGTACATGGCACTGAAATAAGGTGCATCGTCAATCGTGATGTCATCGTAAATTTCAGACAGTAAAACGCCGCCTAAGCTATCCGCTAATCCTTTCAAGCGAGGATCATTTGAACCACCAGGAGACGCCAAGCGCTCGATTTCATTTTCAAGCTGCGCGCGACGTTCTGCCAGTTTATCTTTAGCGATTGATTGTGCTTTTTCTTGCTCAAGCACTTGCTGCATCTGCGCCATCACAGCTTGGCTATTTTCTAATGGTGCACCACTTTGTTCGCGTAAGGTATGCAATGCATCGTTAGCAGCAATCCAAGTCGGAGCGATCGATTCCAGTCGTTGAATTTCAGCCTGTTTATCTTGCTCGGTACGGCGCTGCTCACTGCGCTGTTCACGTAGCGCTTCTTGTTCATATTCCAGCGATTCAATCAGAGCGGCGTGGCGCTCGCGCTCTTGCTCTAGTGTTAGCTCATCGTGCAAGTCAATATGGTGTTGCTTTTGGTATTCAGCCACGGACTGACGCGCCACTTGCTGCTGATTTAAGCGACGTTCCAGATCTCGCTGCTGCGCATACCACTGTGCTTCATTTTGGCTAATTTGCTGGGCGTTACGCGCTTGCTGCATGATGGCTTTTGCATGCTGAGCCGCATCGTGACGAGGCACCTCACCCACTACACTACGCACCAGTTGCAGTGCCTGCTCAAACTGTTCGACTGCGGCCGAAGACATGTCCAATTTATGCTTTAACGCTAATAAGGTGGTAGTGTTAGCGTCTTGCTGATGCTTGAGATCAGAAACCTGCGCTTGGGCACGCTCTGGTGTTAACTGATCATCATTTAGCAACTGTTTGGCTTTATCGAGCGCCTGTACGGCTTGTTGATATTGCAATGCTCGCGTTTGTTGAACATCTAATGCTTGTTGGTAATCGGCCAGTTGACTCTTTAAGCTATCGACCTCATCTTCAGAGATAATCGCTTGCTCTTCAGCCATCATGACGCGCTCTTGCGCCTCTTCCACCACCATCATCTGCTCTTCAAGGCGAATAGTGAGCTCTTGCAAATCCTCTTGATAGCGTTCAATTTTCTCTTGCTGACGCAGTGCGTTTTGCACCAGTTGCAAGTGATCAGAAGCGGCTTGGTGATCTTGCTCTAAGGTAGATTCTTGCTCTAACAGCAGTTCAAGTTCTTCTTGAACTTGATTGAGTAATCGATTTTGCTCAATCAATGTATGGCGAGAGCCGAATAACTCGTTACGCAACGCGAGCGTTTGCTCTAGCTTATTGTGGCGATCGTTGGCGTGGCGCATGTAATCAGCGGCCACGTAATTTGTCGATTCGGTAATCAGGTGCTTGAAGAGATCGCGATCCGCTTGCGTGGTTTTGATCGCTTCTAATGTCATGCGGTTTTCACGTAACGCCGATTCCATATCTTGGAATGCTTTCTTCACACCACCATTTTGTGGCAACAGATAATCACGCAACGAGCGAGTAATGGCACTGGAAATACCGCCGTATAAAGAAGCCTCAATCAAGCGATAGAATTTTGAACGGTCACTACTGTTACGCAGTTTTTTCGGCACCACGCCAAATTCAAACATCTGCGCGTGATAATCTACAATGGAGCTAAACGCTTTAAAATACGCCCCTTCAATTTTCGCGACAATCTCTTTCACTTCATTGAGTTGACGCACGCGCGCGTGGTTGTCTGAGACGTTTTCAATCAGCACATCGGTTGGTTTGACATGGCTTGGCAAGCCTTGAATCACAAACGGTTTGATATCAACTTTTTTATCGCGCCCCGCCACCTGTTGTAGCTTAACGCCAAACAGTAAACGCTGTTTGCGTGAATTCACTACATCCAACGCGGCGTAACATGCGCCCGCTTGCAGTTTACCGTATAAGCCTTTATCGCGAGACGCTTGTGAGCTGCCCGCTTCGGTGGTGTTTCTAAAATGGAGCAAACTTTGATCTGGGATCAAGGTGGTGATAAATGCCGCCATGGTGGTCGATTTGCCCGCACCGTTACCGCCTGACAAGGTGGTAACTAATCCATCAATATCAAAAGTACGAGCAAAAAAGCCGTTCCAATTGATCATGGTTAGCGATTGATATTTACCTCTCTCAATCATGCTTCACCTTCCCATTCTGTTTGCTCGTTAACATTTTGTTCTTCAATCTCGTCTTCGTTATCCAGCAAGCTGCCTTGATTCGGCTCTTGGGCGTGGACAACCGCTTCACCATCGCGGATCAAACGCAGTTGTGCTTCACGCATGTCGTCACCAATACGCACATCGGCACCAAAACGAAATACGGCTTCGCTAATGCGGAATTTATTGGTATCACCTAAATGGATGATCATCCCCAAACGACGTAAACGACGCAATGAGGTACGCACTTTTTCAAATAGCTTTTCTTTGTCTAAGTCTGAACCGCTGGCTCGGTTGGTGACGAGCTTCATCAGTTTTTTTTCATCGGCCAGAGACAGTAGCTCTTCGTACAATTCTTGATTAGTAAAGATGCCTTCGTGCGCAAGGCGTTCAGGACTCAAATAAAGAAAACAGAGCACTTTGCCGACCAGCATATCCAACTCAGACAGCACGCTACGATTGATTAAAGCAGTAGAGCGAGGACGCAGGTAAAAAAAGCCTTCCGGCGCTTTGACTAATTCGGTGTTATAGCGTTGGTAAAACAGCGCTAAATCGGGCTCAAAATCCAATAAAAAGGTGTGATTATCCAAATCATCACTAGAAACATGACGCCCAGCTCGAAGCTGGCTATCTAGCGCAGGAAATAAAGGATTTGAAATCGCTTTAGCCAGATTTTCTGGCATGTATTCATTAATATCTGTCGATGACATTTGCTTGTACCTTTGCACCAAAATCGTTGATCGCTTGCCAGTCAGGTTGGATGGCTTGGTAATCTTGCTCTGAGTAGCCAAGCCTCACCGCTTGATCAACAATAATTCGGGCTAAATCAAAATGATGTGTATGGGGATGAGTGGCGAGGTAGTCTCTCAGTACTCGTCCTAAATCAATTGGCATCCCTTGATCTTTATGACCTTTGAGCATGCTGCCGATACGCATGGAGAGCTCATCATTGACTTGCTGGAACTCTTCGTACTCCACTTCTGGAGGCACTTGCCCCATCACCTCATCATCTCTTAAGACGAGAGCTTCATCACGCAGGTCGGTTAAACGCTCAGCATCGGCATAAGTGAGATACCAAGGCGCGTCAAAATAGTCGCTGAGTGATTGACGTAAACGCTGGCTAAACGCTCGGTTTTGGTCCATATCAATGGCGGTACGAATGAATTTATGGACATGGCGGTCGTAGCCAATCCAGAGATCGATCGCCTGTTGTCCCCAACTGGTGATGCGATCAAGTTTCATCTGTAATCCAAACAGGATTTCTTCAATGAATTCGAGTTCAGCTTCGCCATAAACCAATTCTTGGATATCCAAAATTTGCGTTTGCAGCTCATCCCCCGCCGCTTGTAAAGTGTCTTGCAGTTCACGCAGCGTTGAAGAGGTTTCAGACAATAACGATTCACAGTTGTTGATCGCTTCACGCCAATCTTTATTCAGCAACTCTGCGATTTGCAGTTTGACCGATTGCTGCTGCTCGTCCATCACACGTTGGTTTAAATCGATACGATCAAAAATTTCCCCTACCGAGTATTTTAATACGCCGTAGACGTTCTTTTTCCAATGCCCGGGAGTACCACCTTTATTCGCGGCTTCAATCGCCTTGGCCATTTCATCGGCGACCATAGAAAGCTGAATTGAGAGCTTCAGCTTGGAAAACTCTCTATGGCGGACGTAGTAGTCCGTAATACCAATAGCCAACGGTGACAAACGGTAAATGCTAACGCCATCAGTCATCTCGCTGGTGAAGCGGCTCATTAAGCGCTGTTTTACCAACTCATTGATCGCATTATTGGCACGAAACGCGGAGGCTTCACCGGTTTCTTCAAATAAGCGAGTTACGATGGCAAACGCATCGTGTAACTCACCTTCACCTAATTCTTCATCAAACCTTTCGTTACTCAATACTGCGATGGCAATAAGGAACGCCAGTCGTTCTGTCGTCAGGTTCAATGAGAAATCATGCTGCTTTACCCAACCAACCAATTCATCAATAGGTTGCTGTGCAGCGTTCTGAGTCATCTCACTCATTGTTATTCCTGCTCTATTTTCTTTTTCGCCCATACATGAATGTATCGACCTAGCGAGAGGTACGGCTCTTGTCTACATAATTGTTGTTCTAGTGCCAGTACATCTTCATATTGGTAGTCACCCATATTTTTCACATTCCCAATATAGTCACTGAATGATCGGATGCCCGATTTTCCACAAATCTCAAATCCTGATTCTTCGATCCATTGATACACTTCTTCAGGTTTTAGCCCTTGCTGAGGCTGGAGCTTAAACCGCTTGCGATGCGGCATGCCCTCCAATACATGGGGAATGTTGCCACAGACAACGTTTTTGTACACCAAGCCATGATGGTTATAGAACATGATTGATGCCATACCACCTGGCCTAACTTGCTCTAACAAATTCTGCAATGCGGGTTTTGGCTCGGCTAACCATTCCATCACCGCGTGAAACAACAACACATCCACTGGCGCACTAAGGTGCGATTGGATGGATTGCACGGGGGAATGTACCAACCGATACTGCTCAAGCAGACCATTTTTGCGGATCTCTTGTTCGGCTAGCTGGAGCATTTCCGAGGATAAATCACACAGCGTGATTTGGTGTCCAAGCTTGGCTATTTTTTGTGACATTTGTGCCAAACCGCCGCCAGCATCAAGCACTTGCAAAGGTTTTGGGTGGTTGCTCAACAAAGCGAGCAGTTGCTCAAGATCTTGCCAAACAATGACTTGACGAATTTCACCTTTGTCAGAGCCGTATATGTTTTTTGCAAATTTGTGGGCAATATCGTCGAAATTCCGGTCTTCAGTCACAGTGGCTTGAGTTATGATAGCGAATCGTGCTGCTATTCTGTCATAGGAATGGCAGGAATAAAGGGGCTTTGTTCCTTTTTATTATCAAGTGGTGTTTTTTCGGACTATTTTGTATATGTTTGAGCTGAAAAAAGTTATTTCCTCATTATTAATGCCTCTTCCGGCAATGCTAATCCTCGGTTTTGTCGGATTAATGCTCATAATGTTCACCGTCAGACGTAAGACTGGCTGTATGTTTGTCCTCTTCTCTTTAGTGGGGATATTTCTTATCTCTTTCCAACCCTTTGCAACACGCATGCTAATGCCTTTGGAAAGACAATACTCGGCTTTTCTCCCCGTTGATGGCACCATCGATTATGTGATGGTTTTAGGTAGCGGCCACGTAGTGGATGACCAAATCCCGCCGACCTCGGAACTCAGCCGCACTGCGTTGGTACGCTTAAACGAAGGCATACGTGTCATGCGTATGTACCCCGGCTCAAAGTTGATTTTATCAGGCTACTCTGGCGGGTCGGAATTTAGCCATGCGCGCATGCTAGCCGTGGTGGCACTCGCGCTTGGAGTGAATAAATCCGATATTATTTTGCTAGAAACAGCTAAAGATACTTGGGAAGAAGCACGACAAGCCGCCGCCTTTGTTCAACAGCGTAGGCTGGTTTTGGTAACGTCAGCCAGTCATATGGAAAGAGCGTTAAAAGAGTTTAATTCTGCAGGTATTGACCCAATACCTGCGCCAACCAATTTCTTAGCGCAAACGAATATTGAGCAACCTTGGGAAAAATACGCTCCTCGAGCGCGTTATTTAGAACAAACCGAGCGTTACTGGTATGAAACGTTAGGGCTGCTGTGGCAAGACTTACGTGATTGGGCCTCCGGGCATGGCGATACAGAGTTGGACATCAATAGCAATTAGCAATTGTATTCAACCCAAAACGGAGCCACTTATGTGCTCCGTTTTTCTTGATAATTGCGGCCACAAAAAATCATGGGAATAAAAAGGCACGACCCAACTGCCAATTTTACACACGCGACCACTCAGCTAATCACCAGCGAACATATAACCTTCACCGTGCACAGTCACAAAGATTTGCGGATTCTTGGGATCAAACTCCATCTTCGCCCTCATGCGTCGAATCAGTACATCAATCGTTCGATCGTTAGGTGCATCCACACGGTGGCTGATCATATTTAAAATACGTTCACGGCTAAGGACTTGATTCGGATATGACGACAAGGCAACTAATAGCTCATATTCCGCTTTGGTCAGTTTTACGGGCTCACCATTACGGCTCAGCGCTCGGCGCTGGATATCAAAGGTCCACTCGCTAAAGCGCACTAAATTCGCATTGTGAGATACACCACTCTCTTCGTTCAGTTTGTTTTTTGCGGTCGAGATCCGCCACAGCAAGTTTTTCACTCTCACCAGCAACTCGCGCAATTCAAAAGGTTTCGTTACGTAATCATCGGCCCCCATTTCAAGACCAACAATCTTATCAATGCTATCCGTGCGCCCTGTCACTAATATGATGCCAATATCAGATTGGCTGCGTAGCTCACGCGTTAACATTAAACCATCTTCACCGGGTAAATTAATGTCTAGCATAATCAGATCTATCGCGCTGTTTTTCAAAGCATCTCTCATCTGAGTACCGCTTTCCGCTTGCGTTACCATATAACCTTCGCTTTGAAAGTATCCAGCTAGCTTGCTGCGAGTGACTGCATCATCTTCAACTACTAATACGTGATAGCTCATTTACACCACTTTACTCTATAGAAATGTTCAAACCTCGGCTCGAGATTCTGTACAAAGCCATTCTATTCATAAATAGTCATAATTCTAGTCGTATCACTTTTAAAATTAAGAAAGATGAGAGTTTTTTGATTCAAAACAACCTTCCAGACATCCATTAACTTAATGAAAAAATCATTCATATTTTTTCATTTTCTTAGCGACTGCTATTCATTTTTATTAGTTACACTTAGATCAATTACTTTTTAAAAACGATTTTCGCAAAAACACCCCTTGGAGAGCCAATACCATGCAAGACATCAAAGCTTTTAATGAACAGCGTGCCGAGATTTATTGGTGGCTTTCGAGCTTATTTGTGAAAGAACTTTCAGAACATGAATTAGAGCAATACTATACGCCCGCTATTCGCACATTTCTTTCAGGATTAGCAGAAAACGCGACACTTAAACCTGCCATTGATAAATTAGTTGATGCACTGAACCGATTGCAAGACAAAGAAGACGCACAGCTTGAGCTCGCAGCCGATTTCTGTGATCTTTTTTTAAAATCCAATAAGGAGTCCGCGCTACCCTATGCCTCAATTTACATTGGAAAATCAGGGTTGCTCAATGACGAACCAGCCAGAGCAATGTCGGATTTGATGGCAGCCCATCACATTGCAGTCAACGATACACTCAACGAACCCGCCGACCACATTGCGATTGAACTGGATTTCTTAGGTAACTTGATCATTCGCTCCAATGAGCTTGAACAAGAGACACACCTTGAACAAGCCTTTACACGGCAGTGTGATTTTATTGAACAACATTTGCTCTCTTGGATCCCACAATTCCATCTTCGCTGCCAACAAATTGATCAATTTGGTTTTTACGGTGCCGCAAGCGAATTGTTGGTCGCGTTTCTTCACTTAGACCGCGACTATTTATCAAACTAGTAAGATAACTTGGTTAATACCAATTACTAAATCGGTCAATTGTGACTGTTGACCGATTTATTCGGTGGATTTTTCGTTGCTTGATGGACATTTGCGGACTAGAATCTTGACCGCAAACGATAAAAAATGAATTTAAGATGCAACCGCTGATTAGAGGCGGTTTTTGTGTTTTTACTACTTTTAGGCTTCAATATAACACCGATAGGCCTAATACCGCTGAATTGCTCTTCGTGACTATCACTTTCAGCAGTTATCGACAGGACAGAGAATTTATGGCTACGATTAAAGACGTTGCACGCTTAGCGGGCGTATCAACCACCACGGTATCGCATGTAATCAATAAAACTCGCTTTGTGGCTGAAGCAACCCAAGAACGAGTGATGGAAGCGGTATCAGAGCTTAACTATGCACCAAGTGCAGTCGCTCGCAGCTTAAAATGCAACACCACCCGTACCATTGGTATGTTAGTGACCCAATCGACAAACTTATTTTTTTCTGAGGTTATCGATGGTGTTGAAAGTTACTGCTACCGCCAAGGCTACACACTTATTTTGTGCAATACCGGCGGTATTTACGAGAAGCAACGCGACTACATCCGCATGCTAGCGGAAAAACGTGTCGATGGTATGTTGGTCATGTGCTCGGACCTCACCCAAGAACTGCTTGAGATGCTTGATCGTCATTCAGACATTCCGAAAGTTATCATGGACTGGGGCCCTGAAAGTTCTCAAGCCGATAAAATTATTGATAACTCAGAGGAAGGCGGATATCTCGCCACCAAATACCTTATTGATCATGGCCATACTGACATTGCTTGCTTAAGTGGACACTTCGAAAAAGCGGCGTGCCAAGAGCGTATTCAAGGGTTTAAGCGTGCTCTTGCCGAAGCAAGCCTAACCGTTCATGAAGATTGGATTTTGGAAGGTAACTTCGAGTGTGATACTGCGGTGCTCGCCGCCGACAAAATTGTCGCCATGGACAAGCGGCCAACGGCTGTTTTCTGCTTTAACGATACAATGGCTCTCGGTTTAATGAGTCGCTTGCAACAAAAAGGCATCCGTATTCCTGATGACATGTCTGTTATTGGTTATGACAATATTGAACTTGCTGAGTATTTCTCGCCACCGTTAACCACGGTTCACCAGCCAAAACGACGAGTAGGGAAAAACGCCTTTGAAATCCTATTGGAACGCATTAAAGACAAAGAGCATGAACGTCGTGTGTTTGAGATGCATCCCGAGATTGTTGAACGCAACACAGTAAAAAACATAACGAAATAGTGTCATTATTTAAAGCAAGCGACAAATGTCAATTTTAGGGATTTTCCTATATTCGAGACAGAACGCCGTATTAAATAATAGTAAATTTGGAATGAGCATCACGCAAATAATAAATAAACGTGATGCTCATCCAAAAATTTATATATTCTTACTATTAGAAGTCACGCACAGGGCAAACCATTTGAAAAGATGGGACGCAAAGCCTCCGGCCTAAACCGACTATTCGGTAGGTAGCGGGGTTGCCGATGGCAAATATGCAAACGTTAAGTTTACCCCTTACTGACACTCTTTCTGCATAAGTTTGCTAATCTCTCGGACCTGATTTTGGTGGCGTTTTTCCCATACACCGAGAATTTACAGCATGGATAAACCAGTACTTAAAGATTCAATGCGACTCTTCGAACAACTTGGACGCGTTAAGTCCCGTTCAATGTTTGGCGGCTTCGGCATTTTTGTCGATGACACCATGTTTGCTTTGGTCGTAAACGATAAACTTCATATTCGCGCAGACGATCTATCAACCTCTCGCTTTAAAGAGCAAGGCTATGAGCCCTATATCTATAAAAAACGTGGGTTCCCTGTCGTCACAAAATACTTCGCATTACCTGACAATTGTTGGGAAAACCCTTCGCTCATTTTACGAGATGCTGCTGTCGCACTCGAAATCGCCAAACAAGAACGAGAAGTTCAAGCCCAAACGAAGCCAGAACGCCTAAAAGATCTCCCGAACCTTCGACTCGCCACCGAACGTATGCTTAAGAAAGCAGGGATAGAATCTGTAACGGATTTGCATACAAAGGGGGCTTTGGAAGCCTATAAAGCGATTCAGCAAACCCATTCTTCTTCAATCAGTCTTGAATTGCTATGGGCCCTTGAAGGTGCGATTGAAGGCAAGCATTGGTCGGTTATCCCACAATCTCGACGCGATGAATTAGCTAAAAGCCTTTAACTTCCGAGTAAATAAATATCTCGATTAAATAATCAAATACGCTCGCATCACCATGCGGGCGTTTTTTTAATCCCGTTTTGAAATATAAATTCGACTTCCTCTGTCTTCTTCACTATATCTAGTAAAATATGTCGTTTTGAGGAATACCATGAATAAAAAACTTCTCTTAGGCTTGGCTTTATTTGCCTTTATTATCTTTTTGATTGTAAATTTTGGCCACTATCTAACGTTAGATAATGCCAAAGCACAGCAAATGCTATTAAACGAATACATTAGCCAAAACGTGATCAGCGCTGCTTTGATCTATTTCTCACTCTATATTGTGCTCACCGCTTTCTCTATCCCAGGAGCGGCGGTCGTCACGTTACTGGGCGCTGCGCTGTTTGGTTTTTGGACTAGCTTACTGCTTGTCTCCTTTGCCAGCACCATAGGCGCAACTATCGCCTTTTTGAGTAGCCGTTTCTTACTGCGTGAATGGATTCAAACAAAATTTGGTCAAAAGCTGCAAACGATTAATCAAGGCGTTGCAAAAGATGGGGCATTTTATCTATTCTCACTGCGCTTAATTCCGGTTTTCCCTTTTTTCTTGATTAATTTATTAATGGGCCTAACACCCATATCAACCGCTCGCTTTTACCTGATTAGCCAACTCGGTATGCTGCCCGGCACTGCCGTTTATCTGAATGCTGGTACTCAACTAGCTGAAATTGAAAGCTTATCCGGCATTGTATCTCCTTCGGTTTTGCTTTCATTTGCTCTATTAGGTCTTTTTCCTATTCTCACCAAGTGGATTATGGCCAGATTGAACAAAAACCCAACTTCCGCCTGAAGTGAATAATGATGAAAATTTGTGTTTCAAACCACCCGATAGAGGCATATATAGTTTGTCAGTATTTACAGCAATTCAATATTCGCTGTGAAGTGAGAGGCGATAACTTATACGGCTTAGGTGGAGAGCTCCCTTTTTCAGAAGAAACCTTGCCCTATATATGGCTGTTGGATGAAACTCAAATCGCCGAGGCTCAAGCACAATTATTGACCTATCAGATAGAAGAGATAAACGAAGAACCTAACTGGGTTTGTGGACAGTGCAACGAGGAAAATGGGCCGCAGTTTGCAGCCTGCTGGTACTGCGGTTGTTTAGATTCAGACTAACGAGTCTGATGCTGGCGGATGAACTCAATTGAATGGCGGTTAAACATCTCAGATTGTTCAACATTGCACACGTGGCCGCAATCTGGGATCTCTAATAACACACTTTGTCTATGCATTGCCACCATGTCTTTAACGGGTTGAATGAACATATAGTCTCTCTCTCCCATAAGATAAAGAGTGGGAATGGGCAGCTCTTTCTCTTTGAAGCATTTCATCAAAGGATTGACTTCGGAAGTCAGCATAAACCAGCGTTTAAACTCTTTTTGGCACAGCTTCTTCGCTTCTCGAATAAAAAGATGGCGTGACTCTTTTTGGTTGCGTTGTGGCATCACAATGTAAGCAAACAGACGATAAAGCCACATGTAAGGAATGATGTGTTTACTCAAATTACCCAACTTTACGAGCACTTGAGAGCGCACATTCAAACGGGTTATCGCTCCGCCCAAAACCATAGAGCAAACTCGCCCAGTCGCTATTTCAGCAAGATTACGCACAATAATGGTGCCGAGTGACATTCCAACAAAATGGGCAGACTGAATTTTCAAATGATCGAGCACTTTGAGAATATCAAGAGTGACGGATTTAAACGTGTAACGATTTGCCATCAACTCTTTAAACAGTTGGTTTGACTTGCCATGACCTCGTAAATCAACTAATAACAGATTGAAATGCTCACGGTACGCTTTGATTTGCTTAAACCAGATGGATGAACTTCCACCTGCGCCATGCACAAAAACAACCCATTCATCACTGGTGGGATGCAGGTAGGTCTTATGGAAAAGTAGGCTATGAGACATACAAAACCGTTAATCAGCTTCAATTTGAGAAACGCAAGACTACCACAAAACGGGGGCTGAATAGCAAAAAATCATGCAGGCTCGTTCGGCTCAACAAGTAAGGCGCCAAAGCGCCTTACTTGTTATAAAAACATCAGTCATGAAACGCGAGATGATACATCTTGATGTACTCTTTCGCTGAATCCTGCCAGCTAAAGTTTTGTCGCATCGCCCTCTGCTGAACCTCCAACATAGTTTCGGGATGTTGAAGATAAAACAGCATCGCTCGCTGCATTGCAATAAGCAGTGCTTCTGGAGAAGGATCATGAAAACCAAAGCCGGTCGCTTCTTCAGGAAACTTATCATAATCACGCACGGTGTCTTTTAAACCACCAACTTCACGAACGATAGGCAGCGTGCCATAAGCCATGCTGTAGATCTGATTCAAACCGCAAGCTTCAAATTCTGAAGGCATTAAGAAGAAATCAGAACCGGCTTCAACCAAATGTGCAAAACGATTGCTATAAGCTTCAACAAACGCAAATTTATCAGCATGCTTCGCCGCCATTTTATGTAGCTGAACAGCAACTTCAGGCTCTCCTGTGCCAACAATAATGAGCTGAGCATCATTGCGTAAGAACGACTCTAGTATAGGTAAAATATAGTGGAAACCTTTTTGGTGGGTGAGTCGACAAACCATCCCAAACAAAGGCAAGTCACGCTGAGGTAATTGCAGCTCCTCTTGCAACATACGCTTACTCGCCCGTTTGCCCGCTTGAAGTGATTCAGCTTCATCACAGTAGCCAAGAGGAAGAAATTTATCGTTTTGTGGATCCCACTCGCTATAATCACACCCATTAACGATGCCGTGCAAATCTCTAGCTCGGTGAACAAAATCATCTACTAACCCATGAGAGCCAAGCGGTGTTAGCAGCTCGGAAGCATAATTAGGGCTAACGGCATTGATTTTGTCAGCAAAGGCAATCCCTGCTCTTAGCATACTGACGTGATCGTGTCCGTAGCGTAAAAATTCCATGCCAGATAAGTTCAATTCTGGGATGATCTCTAATTGATGATAAGAAAAAATACCTTTAAAAATCGCGTTGTGAACGGTCAATACGCTTTTCATATCAGAAAAATAAGCGTCATGCTGGTAACGCGTTTTCAACAAAAATGGAACCAACCCTGTATGCCAATCATTTGCATGGATAATCTGTGGTTTTTTACCGAGCTTAGGTAAAACATCTAGGCTAGCTGCTGAAAAGAAACCAAAACGCTCGCCATTATCAGCGTACGCTTGGTTATTCTCGCCATACATTTGTGCTCGGCCAAAATATTGTTCACATTCAATTAAGTACACGGCCACTCCATCTAGCTCCATCTGGCGGACCAGATATGAAGTATGAGGCCAATGGGTAAGCTCAGTTTCTAGCACAACAGGAGCATCTGAAATGCCCAATATAGAACGATAAGCAGGTAGCACAATAGCTACCTGATGACCTAACTCTTGCAGTGCTTTAGGCAGTGCTTTGGCCACATCGGCCAAACCACCACTTTTGATCAAACCTTGAGCTTCTGAAACGGTAAACCAAACATCGATTTTTTCCATTCTAGAATCCAACTTTTGTTCCTTTTGCGATAACAACGATGCCCTCATCAGAAACATGGAAACGTTGTCTATCGAGTTCTAAATCTTCACCAATGATAGTACCTGGCGCTATTTCGACATTTTTATCAATAATCGTACGCTTAATTGTACATCCTTCGCCAATTTTAACATCACCGAGGATCACGGATTCACTCACTAAAGTGTTGGCTCCGATGTTACTGCGATAGCCTAGTACCGATTTATAAATCTTCGCACCTTGAATGTAGCTTCCGCCGGAGATCAAGCTGTCGGTGATCTGTACTTTACGATCGTGTGAATCAACAAAGGTTGCAGGTGGCAACGGTGGATAATAAGTGTGGAGAGGCCAGCTACGGTTATACAACGAGAAATCGGCATCATGCTCTAATAGATCCATGTGCGCTGCCCAGTAGGCCTCAATCGTACCAACATCACGCCAGTAAGTTGTGTCTTTTTCGCCTTTGATTTTATTGGTTGAAAAATCATAGACATAAACCTCCCCTTCTGGGAAAAGTTTAGGAATAATATCTTTGCCAAAATCATGGCTGGAGTGATTATCTTCAGCATCACGACGCAGTTCTGCACAGAGTTTATCTGTATCGAATATGTAGTTACCCATAGAAACAAGTGCAAGGTCTGGGTGCCCAGGGATCGCTTTAGGGTTGCAAGGTTTTTCTTCAAAACCGACCATTTTTCCGGCTTCATCAACTTCAATCACACCAAACTGAGACGCTTCTTTCAGCGGCATTCTCAGCGCAGAAACGGTCAGTTTTGCGTCTACACGTTTATGGAAATCGAGCATCTGGCGGATATCCATTTTATAGATATGATCAGAGCCAAAAATACATACTTGGTCTGGGGTAGAGAGTTCAATAAAACGAATATTCTGGTAGATAGCATCCGCAGTACCTTCGTACCAGCGCTTGCCATCACGCATCTGTGCGGGGATTGAATCGATAAACCGATCAGTGATGCCCGAAAGGTTCCAGCCTTTCTTCATATGTAAATACAACGATTGTGATTTAAATTGTGTAAGCACGTAGATACGCATCAAATCCGCGTTTACAAAATTATTCAAAGCAAAATCGATTAAACGATAACTGCCACCAAATGGCACTGCAGGTTTACTACGAGATTCCGTTAAAGGCATCAAGCGCGAGCCTTCGCCACCAGCAAGGATCATTCCTAAAACACCAGCCATTTTAATTCTCCTTATTTCATTCTTATATTTGCATTCCATACCTTAATTTACAGGGGATGTATGGATGCTATCCTTATTGACCGCTTGCAGTGGTCTGTATGAAACTCCCTCACCACCCTAAATGCAATCGGTTGTTTATACGTTATCGAATTAAAGAAATAATACAATTTTAAATACGCTGTTCTGACT
>NZ_CAWNIB010000247.1:0-23191 GCF_963874405.1 Vibrio sp. V08_P9A1T1 | reverse complement strand
TAGAAAGGGTAGATGACAACGAATGTTTCCCCATTTCTAGCCCATCATTTCCCCATCTGTATTCATTTTGTAATTGGTCTGACCAATAATATTGCTGTTTTAATCGACTATTGTTATCAAAGTGTTTAAGCGTGGGCTGTTCTATGATTTAGGTCAACTTTTGGCTGGACAGCTACGTTTTAATTATGTTAATTTCTGCACCAACTTGAAATTGGTATTACCAATTGACTGCAAAGAGTAGAAGAATAATAAATTATGGCTTATCAAAGGATTCGTCAGCCAAAACTCTCTGATGTAATTGAACAGGAGTTAGAAAGGCTGATAGTGGAAGGAACACTTTCTCCGGGGCAACAATTGCCTCCAGAACGAGAACTGGCAAAACAGTTCGAGGTGTCTCGTCCATCCATTCGTGAAGCCATTCAACGCCTCGAAGCCAAGCGTTTATTAACCCGCCGTCAAGGTGGAGGTACGTTTGTCAGTGAGAACATTTGGCAGAGTTTTTCTGATCCTCTGCTAAATTTATTGTCTAGCCACTCTGAAACCCAGCTCGATCTATTGGAATCGCGCCACGCGATGGAAGGTATTTCAGCTTATTTCGCAGCATTGCGTGGTACTGAGGAAGATTTTGCTCGCATTCAAGCCTGTTTGGCGAGAATTGGTGAACAACAAGCGAAAAAAGAGGTCGAAGCAGAAGCGTCTGCGGTGGTCGCGTTTTTAGTCGCTCTTACTGAAGCGGCCCACAACGTGGTGCTTTTGCATATTGTTCGCAGCCTCGCTCCTTTGCTTGAGCAAAATGTTCTACAGAATTTAAAACTATTACACCGCCGCCATGAAGTGGTGGAGAAAGTAAGTAGACACCGAGCTAATATCGTGGATGCGATCGTTTCTGGTCAGCCGGAAAAGGCGCGCGAAATGTCCCATTCTCACTTAGCTTATATCGAAGAAACATTGCTGGATTTGACCAAAGAAGAGTCTCGTCGTGAGCGTTCGTTGCGCCGAATTCAGCAGGGTAATGAGTCGTAACCTACGGCGAATTGCTTGTTTTATAGATCCAACCAATAGAAGGATAGATCGCCATGTCTGACATGAAGCATGACGTAGATGCACTGGAAACTCAGGAATGGCTAGCCGCCCTTGAGTCAGTTGTACGTGAAGAAGGTGTAGAACGCGCTCAGTTCTTACTTGAGCAAATTCTAGATAAAGCACGTCTAGACGGTGTTGATATGCCAACCGGTATTACCACGAACTACATCAACACCATTCCAGCTGCGCAAGAACCAGCATACCCAGGTGACACAACGCTTGAGCGTCGCATTCGCTCAATCATCCGTTGGAACGCGATTATGATCGTTCTACGTGCATCGAAAAAAGACCTCGATCTTGGCGGCCACATGGCGTCATTCCAGTCTTCTGCTTCGTTCTACGAAACATGTTTTAACCACTTCTTCCGTGCGCCTAATGAAAAAGATGGCGGTGACTTGGTTTATTATCAAGGTCACATCTCTCCAGGGATCTACGCACGTGCGTTCGTTGAAGGCCGCCTAACGGCTGAGCAACTTGACAACTTCCGCCAAGAAGTGGATGGCAAAGGTATTCCTTCCTACCCACACCCGAAATTGATGCCTGAATTCTGGCAATTCCCGACCGTATCTATGGGTCTGGGTCCAATTTCTGCAATCTATCAAGCGCGTTTCCTCAAATATCTTGATGGCCGTGGTATGAAAGACACTTCTGAACAGCGTGTATACGCGTTCCTAGGTGATGGCGAGATGGATGAGCCAGAATCACGCGGTGCGATTTCATTCGCCGCTCGTGAGAAGCTTGATAACCTATGTTTCCTTATCAACTGTAACTTGCAACGTCTAGACGGCCCTGTCATGGGTAACGGTAAGATCATCCAAGAACTTGAAGGCCTATTTAAAGGCGCAGGTTGGAACGTTGTTAAAGTGATTTGGGGTAACAACTGGGATTCTCTACTGGCGAAAGACACCACAGGTAAGCTGCTTCAGTTGATGAACGAAACCATCGATGGTGACTACCAAACATTTAAAGCGAAAGATGGTGCTTACGTGCGTAAACACTTCTTTGGTAAATACCCAGAAACAGCGGCGCTTGTTGCTGATATGACTGACGATCAAATTTTCGCGCTGAAGCGTGGTGGTCACGAGTCTTCTAAACTGTACGCAGCCTTTACTAATGCTCAAGACACGAAAGGCAAGCCAACCGTGATTCTGGCGAAGACCGTTAAAGGTTACGGCATGGGTGAAGCGGCAGAAGGTAAGAACATCGCTCACCAAGTGAAGAAAATGGACATGACTCACGTGCTGCAACTGCGTGATCGTCTTGGTCTACAAGATCTTCTGACGGATGAAGCTGTGAAAGAGTTGCCATACCTAACATTGGCAGAAGGCTCGAAAGAGCACGAATACTTACACGCTCGTCGTAAAGCGCTAAAAGGTTACACACCTCAACGCTTGCCTAAGTTCACTCAAGAACTTGTGATTCCAGCGGTTGAAGAGTTCAAGCCTCTGCTTGAAGAGCAAAAACGTGAAATCTCAACCACAATGGCGTTTGTCCGTGCGTTGAACATTTTGCTCAAAGATAAGAGCATTGGTAAAAATATTGTGCCAATCATTGCAGATGAAGCACGTACTTTCGGTATGGAAGGTCTGTTCCGTCAAATCGGTATCTATAACCCACACGGTCAGAACTACACTCCTCAAGACCGCGACATCGTTTCTTACTATAAAGAAGCGACTTCAGGTCAGGTACTGCAAGAAGGGATCAACGAGCTGGGTGCTATGTCTTCATGGGTTGCTGCTGCAACTTCATACTCGACAAACGATCTGCCAATGATTCCGTTCTACATCTATTACTCTATGTTTGGTTTCCAACGCGTTGGCGACATGGCATGGATGGCAGGTGACCAACAAGCACGTGGTTTCCTATTGGGTGCTACTGCTGGTCGTACGACGCTGAACGGTGAAGGTCTACAGCACGAAGATGGTCACTCGCACATATTGGCGGCGACGGTTCCTAACTGTCTTTCTTACGATCCAACATTTGCTTACGAAGTTGCAGTCATCATGCAAGACGGTATTCGCCGCATGTATGGCGATCAAGAAAACGTGTTCTACTACCTAACGCTGATGAACGAGAACTACGCAATGCCAGCAATGCCACAAGGTGCTGAAGAAGGTATTCGTAAAGGTATCTACAAATTAGAAAGCTACGCTCCACAAGGAACGACTGGCTCTAAAGGTAAAGTTCAGTTAATGAGCTCAGGTACGATCATGAACGAAGTACGCAAAGCGGCTCAAATCTTAAGTGATGAGTACGGCGTGGCTTCAGATGTTTACTCAGTAACATCATTCAATGAAGTTACTCGTGATGGCCAAGCATGTGAGCGTTACAACATGCTTCACCCTGAAGCGCAGCCGCAAGTACCTTACATTCAAACGGTAATGGGCAGCGAGCCTGCCATCGCAGCAACTGACTACATGAAGAACTACGCTGAGCAAGCGCGTGCGTTTATCCCGGCTGAATCATACAAAGTACTAGGTACTGATGGTTTTGGTCGTTCTGATAGCCGTGAAAACCTACGTCGTCACTTCGAAGTGAACGCAGGTTACGTGGTGGTTGCCGCGCTAAGCGAACTAGCGAAACGTGGTGATGTTGAGAAATCAGTTGTGGTTGAAGCGATTAAGAAATTCAACATCGATACTGAAAAAACAAACCCGCTATACGCTTAATTAAGGTAGGAAAGAATAATGGCAATCGAAATTAATGTACCGGATATTGGTGCGGATGAGGTTGAAGTTACTGAGATTCTTGTCAGCGTTGGCGACAAGGTTGAAGAAGAGCAATCTCTTATTACTGTAGAAGGTGATAAGGCTTCTATGGAAGTACCGGCTTCTCAAGCGGGTATTGTAAAAGAAATCAAAGTAGTCGCTGGCGATAAAGTATCGACCGGTTCACTTATCATGATTTTTGAAGCAGAAGGCGCAGCGGTCGCAGCGCCAGCAGTGGAAGCTGCACCAGTTGCGGCTCCTGCTGCCGCGGCTGTCGCTGAGCTTAAAGAAGTTCACGTGCCAGATATCGGCGGTGATGAAGTGGAAGTCACTGAAATCATGGTCGCAGTCGGCGATTCAATCGCAGAAGAGCAATCTCTACTGACGGTTGAAGGTGACAAAGCCTCAATGGAAGTACCTGCTCCATTTGCTGGTGTACTGAAAGAGATCAAAGTGGCCGCTGGCGATAAAGTATCGACAGGCTCACTGGTGATGATCTTTGAAGTGGCGGGTTCCGCTCCGGCGGCAGCCTCTGCTCAAGTGGCAGCACCTGTAGCTGCAGCACCAGCCGCTTCGGCAGCAAAAGAGATCCACGTACCGGATATCGGTGGTGATGAAGTCGAAGTGACGGAAATCATGGTGGCGGTTGGCGATACCGTGAGTGAAGAGCAGTCTCTTATCACCGTTGAAGGCGATAAAGCATCAATGGAAGTTCCTGCGCCGTTTGCTGGTGTTGTGAAAGAAATCAAAGTTGCAGCTGGCGATAAAGTGTCAACAGGCTCTCTTATCATGGTGTTTGAAGTTGCCGGTGCAGCGCCCGTTGCCGTAGCGGCCCCTGCGCAAGCAGCGGCCCCAGCCGCATCAGCGCCAAAAGCGGAAGCGGTAAAATCAGCGGTGGCAGCACCTGCCGAGTTTGAAGAGAACAATGAGTACTCTCACGCATCACCGGTTGTACGCCGTATTGCGCGTGAATTTGGTGTTAACCTAGCGAAAGTCAAAGGTTCTGGCCGTAAGAGCCGCATCCTAAAAGAAGACGTGCAAAACTACGTGAAAGAAGCGCTGAAGCGTCTTGAATCGGGTTCTGCCGCAGTGGCTTCTGGTAAAGGTGATGGCGCCGCGCTTGGCTTGCTACCTTGGCCAAAAGTGGACTTCAGCAAGTTTGGTGACACAGAAGTAAAACCGCTTTCACGTATTAAGAAGATCTCTGGTGCTAACTTGCATCGTAACTGGGTGATGATCCCACACGTTACCCAATGGGATAATGCGGATATCACCGAGCTTGAGAACTTCCGTAAAGAGCAAAATGCGATTGAAGCGAAGAACGACACTGGAATGAAGATCACCCCACTGGTGTTCATCATGAAAGCGGTAGCGAAAGCACTAGAAGCATTCCCATCGTTTAACTCTTCACTTTCTGAAGATGGCGAAAGCTTGATTCTGAAGAAGTACGTGAACGTGGGTATTGCTGTTGATACGCCAAATGGTCTTGTTGTTCCTGTCTTCAAAGATGTGAACAAAAAAGGTATTTATGAGCTATCAAGAGAGCTGGCTGAAGTATCGAAGAAAGCCCGTGCAGGTAAACTGACCGCTGCAGACATGCAAGGTGGCTGTTTCACTATCTCTAGCTTAGGTGGTATCGGCGGTACAGCGTTTACGCCTATCGTTAACGCGCCAGAAGTCGGTATCCTTGGGGTATCTAAGTCTGAGTTTAAGCCAGTGTGGAACGGTAAAGAGTTCGAACCACGCCTACAACTGCCACTATCACTGTCATACGATCACCGTGTGATTGATGGTGCGGAAGGTGCGCGTTTCATCACATTCCTAAATGGCGCGCTATCAGACATTCGTCGTCTGGTTCTGTAAGCCAAGTTTAGTGAAAGAGAGGGCGGCCGTTAAAGCCGCCCTTGTTAACACGAATAATTGAACAATTGGATTATGAAGGGTTTTTTCTTAATCGAATTGTCGTCTAGCTCACAGGCTAAATGGATTTACTTTTCACACCATTAACATCTCTGTAAACTGTTGCGGTCTGAAAATAATTCGTTTTAATTCATTTGTTTTAAGTAATTGGCTCAGTCATGGGTTTAATTCATTGGATTAAACACTAAAAACAACGAGAACATCCACTCAGCCTGTTAGGGATAATGACTACAAGAGGTCAAAATGAGCAAAGAAATCAAAGCCCAAGTCGTCGTACTTGGTGCCGGTCCTGCTGGTTACTCCGCTGCATTCCGCTGTGCAGACTTAGGTCTTGAAACAGTACTTGTTGAACGCTACAGCACCCTTGGCGGTGTGTGTTTGAACGTGGGTTGTATCCCATCAAAAGCGTTGTTGCACGTTGCAAAAGTTATCGAAGAAGCGAAAGCATTGGCCCAGCACGGTATTGTGTTTGGTGAACCACAAACGGACATCGATAAAATCCGCCTTTGGAAAGAAAAAGTTATCAACCAGTTAACGGGCGGTCTTGGCGGCATGGCGAAGATGCGCAAAGTGACGGTCGTGAACGGTTTCGGCAAATTTACTGGCCCTAACGCCATTGAAGTTGAAGGTGAAGACGGCAAAACCGTGGTTAACTTTGATAACGCCATCGTTGCAGCTGGTTCTCGTCCAATTAAACTGCCATTCATTCCTCATGAAGACCCACGCATTTGGGATTCAACGGATGCACTTGAACTGAAAGAAGTTCCTGGGAAACTGTTGATCATGGGTGGTGGTATCATCGGTCTAGAAATGGCGACGGTTTACCACTCGCTAGGTTCTAAGATTGATGTGGTTGAGATGTTTGACCAACTTATCCCAGCGGCGGATAAAGACATGGTTAAAGTCTACACCAAACGTATCAAAGATAAATTTAACCTGATGCTTGAAACCAAAGTAACCGCTGTTGAAGCAAAAGAAGATGGTATCTACGTTTCAATGGAAGGCAAAAAAGCACCAGCGCAAGCTGAGCGTTATGATGCCGTTCTTGTTGCTATCGGCCGCGTACCAAACGGTAAGCTGATGGATGCTGAAAAAGCAGGTATTGAAGTGGATGAGCGCGGCTTTATCAATGTTGATAAGCAAATGCGTACTAACGTTCCTCATATCTTCGCGATCGGTGATATCGTTGGTCAACCAATGTTGGCGCACAAAGGTGTGCATGAAGGCCACGTAGCGGCAGAAGTAATTTCTGGTAAGAAGCACTACTTCGATCCTAAAGTTATCCCTTCAATTGCGTACACTGAGCCAGAAGTGGCTTGGGTTGGTAAAACTGAAAAAGAAGCCAAAGCAGAAGGCATTAACTACGAAGTCGCGACATTCCCATGGGCAGCTTCTGGCCGTGCTATCGCTTCTGATTGTGCTGACGGTATGACTAAGCTTATCTTTGATAAAGAGACTCACCGCGTTATTGGTGGCGCTATCGTTGGTACTAACGGCGGCGAACTGCTTGGTGAAATCGGTTTGGCTATCGAGATGGGTTGTGATGCAGAAGATATCGCTTTGACGATTCATGCTCACCCAACGTTACATGAATCGGTAGGCCTTGCTGCGGAAGTATTTGAAGGCACGATTACTGATCTGCCAAACGCAAAAGCGAAGAAGAAAAAGTAACTTCAACGCTGATGCGTTAAATTGCCGGTTCATTAAATTGCTGGTTAGTTAAATAGTAAAAACCGCTGAATTCAGCGGTTTTTTTATGCTCATAATTCAGAGACTAGGAAGTTAAGCCTAGTGATCTTTTTTATAGATGCAGAGCATGCTGAGGTAGCTTTTCACGAGTACACCCATGCTGGCTTCGTCTTGTATGCGATTTGCTTGTACAAACAGTGAGTAGAAGATACCAAGAAAGAGCGTAGCAAGATGTTCTGGTTCATGCCGATCGCACACTTCGCCACGTTCAATGGCTTTGATAAACATATTTTGTACCAAAAGTTGATTAGTACGATTGGTGGAGACAAAAAGTGGCCACACTTCTTCGCGCGTTGAAGCGCTCCATTCAAACCATACTTTTAACCAGTGACAATCTTCAATCACAAGAGAAATCATCTTAGTGGTGATGTTGGTTAAGTTATCTTTCGCATGCAAATCAAGATCAATATTATCTGCGAGGAAGTTTGAAAACTGACGTACAACATGAGTGAGTACGTCGTCGACTAAATCTTCTCGGGTTGGAAAGTAGTTAAAGACAGTAGCGACTGAAACTTGGGCGATTTCAGCAATATCTGCGTGGCCACCTCGGCCTATTCCCCGTGTAGCAAACACTTCAAGGGCGATTTCCATCAGTTGAAGTTTGCGTTTTTGTGGTGATAAGCGAGTTCTGGGGCGTTTTTCTATCGATGTTTCCATGAGTTGTTAATCCTTGCCAATGACTGTTGAATTGAGCTTTTCGCTCTAATGATTATTTTGTTAGTTGCTTTAAAGCTTTATGAGTGTACTGCTGCATATGGTTGAGGTCAACGTTTCGAGTTTGTTTTTTGTGCGATTGTGTTAAATCTTATCGGATTCAACGTGTTTTATTGTGTGTTTTATTGATGTGACGTATGTGCTGTGAAGGTGTTCGCGGCAGCGTAGGAGCTTTCTTTCATCATACCCAGAGTTTTGCTAATTATTTAACTATCCTGTGTGGCAGTGGTACTATACGCGCCAAGCTAGTTACGCGACGCCATCATTAAACTGCGATGATCGTAGCGTGTCGCATCACCCGAAAAGAGAACAGTATGAAACATACAGTTGAAGTGATGATTTCTGAGCAAGTGGTTCAGGAACGAATTCGTGAATTAGGCAAACAAATCACAGAGCATTACCAAGGTAGTGAAGATCTGGTACTGGTGGGCTTGTTGCGCGGCTCATTTGTCTTCATGGCAGACTTAGCTCGCGCGATCGACTTAGTTCATCAAGTCGATTTTATGACCGCGTCAAGCTATGGCAACACGATGCAAAGCTCACGTGATGTGCGCATTCTGAAAGATCTGGATGATGACATTAAAGGTAAAGATGTGTTGCTGGTAGAAGACATTATTGATACGGGTAATACACTAAATAAAGTAAAAGAAATTTTGTCTTTACGTGAACCTAAATCCATTCACATTTGTACTTTACTGGATAAGCCTTCACGCCGTGAAGTACCTGTAGAGGTCAAGTGGATCGGTTTTGAAATCCCAGATGAATTTGTCGTGGGCGTAGGTATCGACTACGCGCAAAAATATCGTCACCTACCTTACATTGGTAAAGTTGTGCCGCAAGCGTAATTTTGCCAGCGATAATAGAATGCCCACTAAATAGTGGGCATTCTGTATTTTTAACTATCAGTTTTAACGGCAATTAACACGCTGTTATCGACACAGCAAGTTATGTTGCGCATTAAGAATTTTTTCCATCGCTTTTTGATAGGTGTCGTTGACTCGCTCACGTGAATCGCAGCGAACGCCTAAGTATTCCAAACGTCCGTCTTCAATACCGTAGACCACGCCATGCAGCTCGACATCTTGGCCGCGCTCCCATGCGTTTTGCAGTACGGTTGAGTTACCTAAATTATACACTTGCTCTGCAACGTTGATTTCGCACAATTTGTCGGCTTTATCTTGTTCTGGCATCGCATCTAAGTAGGTACGGTGCTTAAGGTATAAGTCACGCACGTGCAGTAACCAGTTGTTGATCAAGCCCAGCGGTGGGTTATCAATCGCTGCGTTGACGCCACCGCAGTCATAGTGCCCACAGATGATGATGTGCTTGACCTTCAGTACGTCAACCGCGTACTGCACCACAGAAAGGCAGTTAAGGTCGGTGTGAATCACTTGGTTTGCAACGTTGCGGTGTACAAACAGCTCACCAGAATAAAGCCCAGTCAAACGCTCGGCCGGAACTCGGCTATCAGAACAACCAATCCATAGAAAATCTGGGTCTTGCCCGCGAGCGAGTTTTGCAAAGTACTCAGGACGTTCAGCCTTAATCGATTCAGACCAACGTGAGTTATTTTCAAAAAGCTGTTTCAGTTCTGGCATCTCACTTCCCTTAAAAATAGTTCAATCGCATCAATGGTAATGCGCAAGAATAGGCCTGACTATACACAATGTTACAATTCTGTTCTCTTATAAAATGACAAAACACTTACTCATCTGACGAGTTTTCCTAGTAAAAAAATTAAACTGCTTCCATCGCTATTTGGATGGTCAACAGAGAATCAATCACATGTAAAATAATGGTTAATGATTAGAATGATGATTTGTTAGAGTGAGACAACCTATTTTGAGTATGAGGTAAAGCATTGTGTTTAGAGGCCGTTTTGCCGATATCGACCTAAAAGGTGACGTCTTTGGTGGCGTCACGACCGCGATTATTTCACTGCCACTTGCCTTGGCATTTGGTGTAGCGTCTGGTGCGGGTGCAGAAGCAGGGCTTTGGGGTGCAATATTGGTGGGGCTGTTTGCTGCCTTGTTTGGTGGTTCATCTACATTAATTTCTGAACCTACAGGGCCAATGACGGTCATTATGACGGCCATTTTAACCAGCATGGTGGCGCGTTATCCTGAAACGGGGCTTGCAGTTAGCTTCACGGTTGTCATGATGGCAGGCGCTTTTCAGATTGTACTTGGCACTTTAAAACTCGGGAAATACATCACCTTAATGCCCTATAGCGTGATCTCCGGCTTTATGTCAGGAATTGGGGTGATTTTGATTATCCTGCAGTTGTCACCGCTGCTTGGTCAGGCGGCCCCCGCTGGGGGAGTGATGGGAACGTTAACCGCATTGCCCGAGATCATTAGTCAGATGAAGTTCAGTGAGCTCTTTCTTGGTTTGTTAACCTTAGGCATTTTATTTTTTCTCCCGGCTCAATATCGCAAACAAGTGCCCGTTCAATTGGTCGCTTTAGTCGGCGTGACGCTTGTTTCGGTACTGTTATTTGATAGCGAAGAGATCCGCCGTATTGGTGTGATCCCTGCTGGCTTACCCTCTTTTGTTATTCCAACCTTTAATGCCGAGATGTTCACCACCATGGTGATTGACGCTTTAGTACTCGGTACGCTTGGCTGCATTGATACGTTGCTCACCGCGGTAATTGGCGATTCTCTAACGCGTAAAGAGCATGATTCCGATAAAGAACTGCGAGGGCAAGGGCTGGCTAATATGATCGCGGGTTTATTGGGTGCGTTGCCGGGTGCTGGTGCAACCATGGGTACGGTGACCAATATTCAGGTCGGCGCGCGTTCTCCTCTGTCTGGTGTAGTTCGTGCCTTAGTATTAGCCTTAGTGGTGTTGGTGGCGGGAGGCTTAACCGAACCGATTCCAATGGCGGTATTGGCAGGGATTGCGGTGTATGTTGGTTTCAATATTCTTGATTGGAGCTTTATCCAACGCGCGCATAAAGTGAGTGTGCAGGGGATGGCCATCATGTATGGCGTGATGCTGTTAACTGTCTTTGTCGATTTGATTGTTGCGGTTGGCTTGGGCGTTTTTATATCAAATATTTTGATCATAGAACGCTTGAGCCGCGAGCAAGCTCGCCAAGTGAAAGCCATTAGTGATGCTGATGAAAACGATGTGCCATTGACTGACAGCGAACGAGCTTTATTGGATCAAGCCAATGGTAAGGTGCTGTTTTTTTATCTCTCAGGGCCGATGATTTTTAGTGTATCTAAAGCGATCGCTCGCCAGCACAATCACATCAGTGACTATGAAGCGATGATTTTAGATCTTACTGATGTACCTATGATTGATGTGACGGTTGGGCTTGCTTTAGAAAATGCGATTAATGATGCCTTAGATGCCCACTGCGCGGTCTACTTACTTTGCCCAAATGTGCACACCAAACAGCAACTGGAAAAGTTTCATATTTTGGATCTGGTGCCAACCGAGCAGACTTTTTCGTTTCGTTATGAAGCGCTCAATGCTGCGGTTAAGCAGGTAGCCCAAAATCGTTAAGCGTTAAGGTTGTGCAAGAATGAATTACGCAGATCGCTGGATCTGCGTTTTTTATTTTATCAATTTCTAATATTGGGTTGAAAAACGCGAGCCTTAGCAGCACATTGGATAGGTTAATATCACAAAGAGTGATCCGTCGAATGTACGCATTAGAAATAGAACAATTACGAAAAACTTACGCTGGTGGGTTTGAGGCCCTAAAAGGGGTGAGTTTACAGGTTGAAAAAGGCGATTTTTACGCACTGCTTGGGCCCAATGGGGCCGGGAAATCAACCACCATTGGCATTATCTCTTCGCTGGTCAATAAAACCTCTGGCACCGTTAAAGTGTTTGGTTTTGATATTGATAAAGATCTTGAACTGGCCAAGCAACATATTGGTTTAGTACCGCAGGAGTTTAACTTCAACCAGTTTGAAACGGTTGAACAAATTGTGTTGCAGCAAGCTGGTTATTACGGCGTGACGAAAGCGTTAGCGAAAGAGAGGGCAGAGAAGTACCTCTCAAAACTCGATTTGTGGGAAAAACGTAAAGAGCGTGCACGTAATCTTTCTGGTGGTATGAAACGTCGTTTGATGATTGCTCGAGCCTTAATGCATGAGCCTAAGTTGCTGATTTTAGATGAACCTACCGCCGGTGTGGATATTGAACTGCGCCGCTCGATGTGGGAGTTCTTAACTGAGATTAACGCGCAAGGGATCACCATTATCTTAACCACGCACTATTTAGAAGAAGCGGAGATGCTGTGCCGCAATATCGGCATTATTAACCGAGGTGAGCTTATTGAAAATACCTCGATGAAGGATTTGCTGGCCAAATTACAGCTCGAAACTTTTATTTTAGATATCGCAGAGAATTCTCCGCCAGCACCACAACTCAGTGGTGTGATCTCGCAAACCATGCTCAACGGTTCGTTACAAATTGAGTTGGAGAAAACGAAAGGGCTAAATTCAGTCTTTTCACAGTTAACAGAACAGGGAATTACGGTGCTTTCGATGCGTAACAAAGCGAACCGCCTTGAAGAGCTGTTTGTCAGCATTGTTCAACAGCAAAGCCGAGGATAATCATGATGTATCGTTTATATTGGACGGCTTTTTGCAGTTTGCTGACTAAAGAAATCAACCGTTTTACGCGTATTTGGGTGCAAACCTTAGTACCGCCAGCCATCACCATGACGCTCTACTTCATTATTTTTGGCAACCTAATTGGTTCGCGTATTGGCCAGATGAACGGCTTTAGCTATATGGAATATATTGTCCCGGGCTTAATCATGATGTCGGTGATCACTAACTCATACTCGAACGTCGCCTCTTCTTTCTTTAGTGCGAAGTTTCAGAAAAACATCGAAGAGTTGTTAGTTGCGCCTGTACCTAACTACGTCATTATCGCCGGATTTGTGATGGGCGGGGTAGTGCGTGGCTTGCTGGTGGGTACGATAGTGACCCTTGTGTCGCTGTTCTTTGTTGATCTCAAGGTCGATCATTGGGGGATTATTGCGGCGACGGTTTTTCTCACCTCTGTTGTGTTCGCTTTAGGCGGCATGATTAACGCCATTTTTGCTAAAACCTTTGATGACATTTCGATTATTCCTACCTTTGTATTGACCCCATTAACCTACTTGGGTGGGGTATTTTATTCGATCAGCCTATTGCCTGACTTTTGGCAAGCGGTATCGAAAATCAACCCAATCGTCTACATGGTTAATGCCTTCCGTTACGGTTTTCTTGGTGTGTCGGATGTAGGAATTGTTACCTCGTTCAGTGTGCTTGGTATTTTTGTAGTTGCGCTGTATGGGGTTGCGCATTATCTGGTTTCGCGTGGTATCGGGTTAAGGACTTAATAGTTCCTCCCCCTTTTAGGGGGAGGCTAGGAGGGGGTTCACCCCACCCTAACCCTCCCCTTGAAGGGGAGAGAATTAGTTTGTGATCGTTGGGAGTAAGCCATTAATGATGATCGACGTGGTTTGCTGAAACAGTTTTTGCCACTTAATGCTTTAAAGTAGAAGCTCATAACGGTTCTGTTCCTCCCCTTGAAGGGGAGAGAATTAGTTTGTGATCGTTGGGAGTAAGCCATTAATGATGATCGATGTGGTTTGCTAAAACAGTTTTGTCCAAAAATGAGCTAGAAATTAATCTCTATTTATTGTCATTTCATTAATCTCAGTAGTAGTAACGAACCATCAAAAATGGTCAAACTATATTGTTCTCCGACAATCGCGTTCGACTCAGTTAAATAACGATACAAAAAAGGTCGCTCCTTATGGGCGACCTTTTAAATATATGGTTTTGAAGTGAAAATGAGTCATCACTTCATCACTTGAAATAGCAATTACTCTTCTTCAGGGTCCGCTTTCGTTTCGGCGCTAAATTCCAACACTTGGTTGTCGATTAAGCGTACTTTACCCAGAAATGCAGACACTAAGATCACCGCTTGTGTGGTCTCATTCGAGATCAGTTGCAGCGTTTTGGCATCGCGAATAAACAGCTCATCAGGTTGTAGCCCAGCAGCACGCAATTGGTCACTGGCATCTTCAATGATCGATGCGTAATCGTCGCGGCCACCACGCAGTGCACTGCTTATCCAACGCATGGTGCGAGCAAGGACAGGTGCACGTTGGCGTTCATCTAACGTCAGCAGCCCGTTACGTGAACTCATCGCCAAGCCATCCATTTCACGGACGGTAGGGACGCCGACAATCTCGATATCCATACAAAGATCGCTGACCATTTGACGGATCACCGCTAACTGTTGAAAATCTTTTTCACCAAAACAGGCAACATTCGGCTGCACTATGTTGAACAGCTTAGCGACTATGGTTGCAACGCCACGGAAATGCCCTGGTCTTGATGCGCCTTCTAGCATATGAGAAAGCCCCGGTACTTCAACAAAGGTCTGTTTTTCTAATCCTTGCGGGTACATTATTTCTGGGGTTGGTGTAAAGACCAAATCAACCGCTTCCGCGTTGAGTTTGCTTAAGTCTTCATCCAGTGTTCTCGGGTAGTTATTTAAGTCATCCGCGCGGTCAAATTGCATCGGGTTAACAAAAATACTGACCACGACCACATTGCCCTCTTCACGTGCTTTACGCACTAGGGTTAAGTGGCCTTCATGTAAATTGCCCATGGTCGGCACAAAAGCGACTCGGCGGCCTTCACGCTTATACTGTTTGATCTGCTCGCGAAGAGCTGAAATGTCAGCAAAAGTTTGCATGAATATCTCCTTTAGGCGATGGTATGAGCGTCATCAGGGAAAGCGGCACTTTCTACATCTGCGATGTATTTTGCGACGGCTTTACGCATATCCCCTGTTTCAGCAAGAAAGTTTTTCGAGAATTTTGGCATGTAATTCGCCGAAATTCCGAACATATCGTGCATTACTAGAATTTGTCCATCGGTCACGTTACCTGCGCCAATGCCAATCACTGGCACATCAAGCACTTCGGTAATTCGCGCTGCTAGGCTGGCCGGTACACACTCTAATAACACAATTTGTGCGCCAGCTTCTTGGAGCGCCAACGCGTCTTTGACCATTCGGTCTGCTTTTTCTTGGTCGCGGCCTTGTACTTTATAGCCACCAAAAATATTGACCGATTGTGGTGTTAAACCAAGGTGTGCGCAAACCGGAACCGCGCGTTCAGTCAGCATTTTCACCGTCTCGACCAGCCAATCACCACCTTCGATTTTGACCATATTTGCACCCGCTTGCATCAATTTAGCGGCGCTTTCACAGGCTTGTTGTGGTGTGGCATAGCTCATAAAAGGCATATCAGCCATCAATAAACAGTTAGGGCTACCAGCACGCACGCTGCGTGTGTGGTAGGCAATCTCTTCAACGGTGACGGGTAGGGTATCTGTGTGACCTTGTAGCACCATGCCTAGAGAATCGCCCACTAATAATACAGGCATCTCTTGGCTTTCAAAAAGCTGAGCAAAGCTTGCGTCATACGCGGTGACGGTTGCAAATTTACGACCTTGTTGTTTCCATTGGATCAGATCGTTTATGGTGATTTTTTTCATTAAATGTCCTTACGAGGCGCTGGCGAGTGCCAAATACCGAGCCCGTTACGTTCGACGAGCGGTAACAATTGATTGAGCTCAGTCCCATCAGGGAGTTGTAAACTTGGTGCAATTTCGGCGAGCGGATAGAGCACGAATTCACGTACTTTCATTCCGTAGTGAGGAATGGTCAATCGCTCGGAATCGATCACCTCATTGCCGTAAAGAAGAATATCCAGATCGAGTGTTCTTGGCCCCCAGCGTTCTTCTTTGCGAACACGCCCCTGTTCTAACTCGATGCTTTGGGTACAATCGAGCAGTTCAAGTGGCGTTAAATCGGTTTCTATCGCAACCACCGCATTGATGTAATCGGGCTGGTTTTGTGGCCCCATCGGTGTACTACTGTACAAGGATGAGGCGCTTAAAAATCGAGAGTGTGGCAAACATTTCAAGGCTTCAATGGCCTGCTTAGCTTGCGCGATTGGGTCGCCTAAATTACTGCCAACAGCAATATAAACGAGAATCATGATTCTGGGCGGCTCTTTTTATTACGTGGGCTTCTGCGGCGGCGTACATTCGGCTTGTTACTTGCGCCACTTTCCAAATCATTTGCCATCGCTTGGCGCATATCCCGCCCGGCGCTTTCAAAGGTTGTCCACCAGTCAGCCAGCTTCTGCGTCTCTCCGCCTTCGATCTCGCCACGCATTTGTAGAAAATCAAAACCCGCTCGGAATTTGTTGAGCTCCATAAGGCGGAAGGCTCGTTTCCCATTGCGACGTGGTAAGCGCAACTGCAATTGCCAAATTTCGCGAATTGTCGCGGTATGACGACGAGGTATCGCAAGGGTTTTCACCACTTGGTCAAGGATGAGGTTACTCGCTTCCATGACGGCGTCGTAATAGGCGAAATTACGCTGCTGCATTAACGCATCAGCCAGTTTCACCGTCGGGTACCAGAACATGGCAGCAAACATGAAGGCTGGGTTGATGCGTTTACCTTCTTCAATACGCAGGTCGGTTGAATCTAAGACCAGATCCAACATCTGTTCTGTGTGCGAGTCGTAGTTTGGAGTGAACTCTTGAGCTATCACAGGGAACAACTGCTGGAACAGGTTGTACTCACGCATTAAGTGGTAGGTTTCTAAACCGTGGCCAGTTTGCAGCATCTTTAGCGATTCTTCGTACAAACGTGCCGCAGGAATATCTTGCAGTAAAGGAGCAAGATGTTCGATTGGGTCGGCAGTCTCTTCTTCGATATCGAAATCGAGCTTGGCCGCAAAACGAATCGCACGCAACATGCGCACTGGGTCTTCACGGTAGCGCGTTTCAGGATCGCCAATTAAGCGGATGAGCTTATCTTCTAAGTCGTCCATGCCGCCAGCATAATCATGAATGCTGTAATCACCGATGTTGTAATACATGGCGTTAATCGTAAAGTCCCGGCGTTCTGCATCTTCATCAATGGTGCCGTAGACGTTATCACGCAGCAGCATACCCGCTTCAGATTGTGCTGAGACGTTTTGGCTCGGTTCTTGATGGTGTCCACGGAAAGTCGCCACTTCCACTACGTCGCGGCCAAACATGATGTGCGCTAAGCGAAAGCGACGGCCGATCAAGCGGCAGTTGCGAAACTGTTGGCGTATTTGCTCTGGTGTTGCATTAGTGGCGATATCAAAATCTTTTGGTGTCTCACCTAATAGTAGGTCACGTACTCCACCACCGACTAAATAGGCGTCAAAACCTGCGCCATGAAGTCGGTATAGCACCTTGAGCGCATTATCGCTGATTTGCTTGCGCGAAATATTGTGTTCATCACGAGTGATAATATTTAGAGCTAAGTCTTGGTAAACGCGATTTTCGCGTGGTGTATAGTCGTTTTTATTCATGTGCATCTGGCAATAATTGGTTTTTGCCAACCTTGCTTTTGTTATTTAAAGTGCCCGTTCGGGACGATTTTGCGGCTAATCATAGCGTAAGGATAGCCTTTTGAGAATCACGGTGTGATCTCGGTCTCCCGAGGGAGTTGTTCAACGTGCCAATTCTGACTGCCCCAAAAGATAATTTCATCGATGGAAGCGTCGCTAATCTCTTGTTTTATCTCAAACCCTAAAAAGCGCATTGCCTTAAGCAAGGTAGGTTTAGGATTTTGAATATCAATGGCTGTGGCATGATTCTGTTTGGATAATTTATTGCCATTACCATCCATCGCGAGCGGCAGGTGAAGGTAGCTTACCGGAGTTTTATGTAAGCAATGATACAAGCTGATTTGTCGTCCTGTTGGTTCAATTAAATCGGCTCCCCGAACCACTTCCGTCACTCCTTGATTGATATCATCGAGCACTACGGCAAGATTATAAGCAAATAAACCGTCACGTCGCTTAATGATGAAGTCTTCCTGTGCTAATGCCTTAGGAATGTGAATTTCGCCATGTTTTTGGTCGAAAAATGACTCTACCGGTGTATCAACACGCAACCTAACCGCGCAATCTTCGGTTAATGTTGGTTTTTTATAGCGGCATGTACCGGGATAAAAGCCACCCATCTGTTTAATTTGTTTACGCGTGCAATCACAATAATAGGCTTGCCCTGATTCAAGCCAAGCCTCAATTTGATCTTGGTATAAAGTGTGGCGCTGGCTTTGATAAACTACCTCGCCATCCCAATGCAAACCATAGGCTTCGATGGCTTGAAGTATCAGGGTGGAGGCTCCTGGCATTTCCCTTGGCGGATCTAAATCTTCGATGCGAACCAACCACTTACCTTGCTGTGATTTTGCTTGAAAGTAGCTGCCAAGTGCAGAGATCAAAGAACCAAAATGAAGTGGGCCTGAAGGTGATGGGGCAAATCGGCCAATATAGTGCATTGCGATTCATCCAAGTTACAAGTTATTTGGGTATCGAGTGAAAACAAAAAGGGAGCTTTAGCTCCCTTTTTTAACACAAACAAAAGGTAAGATTAACCTTGCATCTGTTTTTCTTTAAGTTCGGCTAGCGTTTTGCAGTCAATGCAAAGGTCCGCCGTTGGTCGAGCTTCTAAGCGACGAACGCCGATTTCCACGCCACAAGATTCACAAAAACCAAAATCATCTTCTTCAATTTTGCTTAATGTTTTTTCAATTTTCTTGATCAAGCGACGTTCACGGTCACGGTTACGCAATTCCAAGCTGAATTCTTCTTCTTGAGAAGCGCGATCAACGGGATCGGGAAAGTTTGCGGCTTCATCTTGCATATGGTGAACGGTACGCTCAACTTCTTCACGAAGTTGGTTGCGCCAAGCACTTAAAATTTTTGTAAAGTGAGCTATTTGCTCAGGTGACATATACTCTTCACCTGGCTTTTCCTGATACGGCTCAACACCTGCAATGGCTAGGATGCCTATCGCTTTTTTCTTTAATTCCGGCATGCAGCATCTCCTACTAACACCTAGTCAACTGCGCGAGCAGCTAATTTTAGGCGGGTATCTATAGCAAAAAGATCTATAGGAGGCAAACACTCAATCGTAAACTTATTGTCAATGTGAAGGCGCCATCAATTTTTTGTCACTAATGGGCGAATTCTACAGTGTTAACGAGCTTGATTTCATTCCTTGAAAGTACAGCCTTGTAGCACAGTACTTCCACCCCTTCTTTTTGCGCTTGTTTCAATAATAGTGAATAGTTTGCGTCTATATGGAGTGCAGGCGAGACTTTTTCAATCCCTGAATGCAAAACAGCAAACAAAAGTACTGCTCTGCTTCCACTTTTTGCCATTTCCGTTAATTCACGCAAATGCTTTTGTCCACGCGTTGTAACGGCATCGGGGAAATAACCTTGTCCTGAATTGCAGGCGACATCGTCGTGTGGAGAGTAACGTTCATCCAATAAGGTGACGCTTTTCACTTCTATATAGCACGTCGGTTTAGAGGGTGATTTGAGCAAGATATCAATTCGGCTATTTTCTTGGCCGTAGCGCACTTCAGTTTGTAATTGCTCATATCCTTGCAGCTCTTTGATGATGCCGTTTTGAATCGCTTCTACTGCCAGCGTATTCGCCCGAGCCGTGTTGACGCAAATGTAGTGGCCTTGCTGGGTTTCAGTCAGCTCCCAACTGTGTGGGTATTTACGTTTAGGGTTGTCCGAGGTGGAGAACCAGACACGATTACCCGCCTCGGCGCAGCCCGTCATCGCGCCAGTATTGGCGCAGTGAATAGTCTCTTGTTGACCATCGGCAAACTCAATGTCGGCCAAAAAACGCTTGTAGCGTTTGAGTAAGGTCGCGGATCGAAGTGGAGGATTGAACTGCATTTATCTACTGTTTTTATGTACAATGTTGCCGCCATTTAACCATAAGGATTGCACATTGTCACAATTGCCCATTCAAGCTGTGATGCCCGAGCTGCTGGCGGGAGTACAAGCTCACCCACAGATGATTGTCAAAGCCGCTCCCGGCGCGGGTAAGTCGACCCATTTCCCGTTACAGCTATTAAAAGCGCAATTATTCACGGGTAAGATCATCATGCTTGAACCGCGTCGTTTGGCGGCGCGCAGTATTGCTTGCTATTTAGCACAGCAATTAGGTGAGAGTGTTGGGCAAACCGTCGGCTATCGTATGCGTGGTGAGAGTAAAGTCAGCGCAGCGACGCAGCTTGAAATTGTGACAGAAGGGATCATGACACGTATGATCCAAACCGATCCTGAGCTAAGCGGAATCGATCTCTTGATCTTCGATGAGTATCACGAGCGGAGTATTCACGCGGATACGGCTCTCGCATTGAGTTTGGAAGTGCAATCAGCGCTGCGAGAAGATCTTAAAATCGTCGTAATGTCGGCAACCTTAGATCAACTGGCATTGCAGTCATTATTACCCCAAGCGCTTTATGTGCAATCTGAAGGTCGCGCTTATCCAGTTGAAGTGCGCTATGCACCGCTGCGAGCCAATGATTATCTTGTGCCGACGATGAGCAAACAGATTGAAGGCTTGATGCGAGCTGAAAGTGGCTCTCTGCTGGCATTTTTACCTGGCGTTTCAGCCATTAAACAGCTTGAACAGCAGCTCGCACACTTAGCCGATGAGTTTGATATTTGTCCTTTATACGGGCAGTTGAGTCTACAAGCGCAGCAAAAAGCAATTGCGCCTGCAGTAGCAGGCAAACGGAAAATTGTGCTAGCGACTAATATTGCCGAAACATCGCTGACCATTGAGGGGATACGCTTAGTGGTGGATGCAGGGCTAGAGCGGATAGCGAAGTTTGATCTTAAAACGGGCATCACTCGTTTAGAGCAAGTGAAAATTGCCCAGTCATCGGCGCAGCAACGCACGGGGCGCGCCGGACGCCTAGAACCTGGCATCTGTTTGCGCCTTTACAGCGAAGCACAATATAAGCAGCAACCCCAAGTGTCGAGCGCGGAAATATTGCACAGTGACTTAGCGTCTTTAGCGATGGAGCTTGCGCAGTGGGGTGTGGTGTCGGTCAACGATTTGCCTTGGCTGGATACACCACCACCAGCAGCGATGCAGCAAGCTTGGAGTCTATTGCATACGCTTGGTTTGATGGACAGCAAACAGCAGCTCAGCGCATTGGGTAAAAAAGCGCAGTCACTTGGTGTGGAACCAAGGCTGGTGAGCATGCTGCTCAAAGCCCATGAAACGAGTGATTCAATGCTCAATACGGCGCTCGCTGTGACCGCTTTATTAGAAGAGCCTGAGCGTAATGTGCTGGATTTACAACATAGCTTAATGCGTTGGCAGCAAGCGACTCACCCTAAAACACAAAACCTACATCAGCGTGCCACGACGCTTGCGCGCGCACTCGGTGGCCAATTTCAGCTAACACAAGTAGATGAATCATTGTTGGCGTTAGTGCTGAGTTTGGCTTTTCCCGATCGCATTGCCCAGCGTCGCAGCGAGTCGCAACGGGGACAGTTTTTACTGACGAATGGTCACGGCGCACAAATGCGTGACGATGAACGCCTCGCGGGCGCGCACTATTTAGTGGTGGTGGATTTAATGCGCAGCGGCTCACAAGCGAGCCAAATCTTTGTTGCGACAGAGTTGGATATTGATGCATTGCAAGCCCATTTCCCAGAGCTATTTAGTACACAAGAACGAGTCGATTGGGATGAGAAAGCGGGGAAACTGTGCGCGGAAAGGCTAACCCTGTGCGGTAAATTGGTCATTGAGCGTGAAGCGCTGCCAGAGCCTGCTCATGAAAAAATGACGCAAGCCTTGCTCAATTATGTCCGTCGCAAGGGGTTATCGGTATTACAGTGGAGCGAAGCGGCGAGCGCTTTATTAACGCGCATACGTTGCGCTGCGCAATGGCTACCGGAAGCGGCGTGGCCTGCTGTCGAGGAACAAGCGCTGCTCGATGATCTTGAAATTTGGTTAGCCCCCTATTTAGTCGGAGTAAAATCGGTCAAAGCGTTAGCGAAAGTACCGCTTTTTGATGCGCTCAATGCTTATTTAGGTTGGCCATTAAACCAAGAGATTGATCGCTGGCTTCCAACTCACCACCCGCTACCCACAGGCAATCGAGCCGCCATTCGTTATCAACTGGGCGCGGAGCCGATGCTGTCGGTCCGTATGCAGGAGGTGTTTGGCGAGCAAGATTCCCCTACCATCGCTCAAGGGCGCAAAAAAGTGGTGATGGAACTGCTCTCACCTGCGCAGCGGCCTTTGCAAGTAACTCAAGATCTCGCCGGTTTTTGGCTGGGCGCTTATAAAGAAGTACAAAAAGAGATGAAAGGGCGTTACCCAAAACACGTTTGGCCTGATGATCCTGCCAACCACATAGCGACGACGAAAACTAAGCGGCAATTAGCACAATGACAACCCAGAAAAAGCCTACGGGCACTCAAAAAAATAGCGTAAAAAAACCTTCACGTCGCCCGGCTAAGAAGCCTTCACCGCCACGCAAAGCATGGTGGAAAATTGTGTGGGGTATTGGCTGGAAACTGAGCCTTGCACTGGCCGCAGTGCTGTTGTTCGTTGGTATTTACCTAAATAGCGTGGTTAAACAACGCTTCGAAGGTCAGCTTTTTGATTTACCGACCGTTGTGTATGCGCGCATTTTGAATTTAGCACCCGGTGATGATATCCCGCTGCAAGAGCTGCGCAATGAGCTTGATGTACTCAACTATCGCAAAGTGAACCAACCACGCTATGCTGGCGAGTACTCTTCATCATCAAGCAAAATTGAGATCATCCGCCGCCCTTTTGAGTTTGCCGATGGCCCTGAGCCTGACCGCCATGTGATGCTCCATTTTAATGACAGCGGTTTAGTCCGTATCCAATCTCTTGAGCAAAAAGGGGATTTAGGTTACTTGCGTATTGAGCCCAAAATGCTCGGCATGCTTGAAAAAGGCAACGATGAGCAGCGGCTATTTTTACGTCGTGATCAGTTTCCTGAAGTGATGGTGGATGCGTTGCTTGCGACCGAGGATCGCTATTTTTATCAACATGATGGCATCTCTCCATTTGCGATTGCCCGTGCTTTAGTGGCCAACATTAAGGCTGGGCGCACCGTGCAAGGC
>NZ_CAWNIB010000246.1:0-23294 GCF_963874405.1 Vibrio sp. V08_P9A1T1 | reverse complement strand
CAGCTAAGATACCCGCACGAAATGAGATAGAGCTCTCACTCTAATACTGATTGGCACGGCTGAATTCTGTTTAGAAATGAGAATTGCTCTAGACTAAGTGTGAGAAAACTAGGATATTAATGTCGATCTTAATCACACATCTCCCTCGCTACTGAGGAAATGCAAGAAAATCGTCAGAGGAACAACACATGATTTCGAAATGGGCACAGCGCTTTTACCAAATGGCAGAACTTGTTGGCTCTTGGAGTAAAGATCCCTCCACGCAAGTCGGCGCAGTGATCACTAAGCAAAATCGCATCGTTTCGGTTGGATTTAACGGTTACCCGCATGGTATTTCAGACAGTGCAGGCACCGATGATCGTGATATGAAATACCTCAAAACACTGCATGCTGAGGAAAATGCTATCCTATTCGCCAAGCGTGATTTGGATGGTTGCGAAATTTATGTGACACATTTTCCTTGCCCAAACTGTGCAGCAAAAATCATTCAAACTGGGATTTCCGCAGTACACTGCCCAGAGCAAACAGAAGACTTCTTATCCCGTTGGGGTGATAAGATCAAAGTCAGCCAAGATATGTTTTTACAAGCGGGTGTTAAAGTAAACTGGCTACCGCTCAGTGATTTGAAATAATTAATCAATGATCAAAAAAACCGCCCTGCCAAATTGGAAGGGCGGTTTTTTCTTTTAACGAGTTAGCGTGACAACTTTTACTGAAGCTGAATTTTCTTAATCATCCCAGCTTCAGCATGGCCGGGTATATTGCAGGCAAACTCAACATTATTATCACCATGGAAGTGCCATAACAGTTGTTTCGCTTTACCCGGTGCCACGGTGACGGCACTGCCGCCATCGTGTTTATGATTGCCCATTTGGCGCATCATTTCTCGGTGTTTTAGCTGCTCGGCGGCTGAACCAATCGAAAATTCGTGCTCAATTTTACCTGTGTTCATAACGACAAATTGCACCACATCATCGGGTTCAATATTCACCTCCTTTTTGAAGGTGATTTTCATGTCATCCGAGAGTAAAACATGCACCACTTTATCGGGTTTGGCTCCTTTGGCAGGCATGCCGACTTCTGACATGTCATCCATCGCCATGTTCATCGTGTCTGTTTGCTTCATCACCATGCTGCCATGATCCATTTTGCTATGGTCCATTTCAGCCATGACAGAAGAGGTGAATAACGCTAGTGAAAGTGTGATTAGTGTTTTTTTCATTTTGATTTTCCTTAAATTCATCCAGTTACTATTTATTTTCCGATTAGTGCTTAGCTTTTACTTTGCCAGCTGCACGCTATTTGAGTGTTGCGATTTCACGGTTTTTCCATAACTTGAATACCGCAGGTAGAACCAATAATGTGAGCAATAGTGCTGAAGCCATGCCTCCAATCATGGGGGCGGCAATGCGCTGCATTACCTCCGAACCAGTTCCCGTGCCATACATAATCGGGATCAGGCCAATAATAACTGTCAGTACCGTCATCATGACTGGGCGTACGCGCTGTCCTGCTCCTTCGCCAATAGCATTGATGAGATCTTGGCTGTCAATGACCGCACCATTTTCTTGCGCATCAATTTTTTTGTAGTGCCAAGCTTGGTTTAAATAAACCAGCATGATCACACCAATTTCTACCGCAACGCCTGAAAGTGCAATAAAGCCCACCCCCACGGCGATTGAAAAGTTGTAGCCAAGGTAGTGCATCAACCACACGCCACCCACCATCGCCAGCGGTAATGTCGCCATAATGATCAACACTTCTCCGACTCGACGGAAACTGAAATAGAGTAGCAACATGATGATTGCGATCGTGATCGGTGCGACAACACTTAAGCGCGCTTTGGCTCGCCCCATGTATTCATATTGACCAGACCATACGAGAGAATATCCCGCTGGCAGCTGTAATTGCTCCGCTACCGCTTGTTGCGCCTCTGCCACATATGAACCGAGATCGCGTCCATCAATATCGACAAAGACCCAGCCGTTTGGCCGTGCGTTTTCGGTTTTGATCATTGGCGGACCGTCTTCGTAGCGAATATCAGCCACATCGGCCAAGGCCAAACGTGCACCGTTTTGAGTCACCAAAGGTAAATTTTGCAGCTTCACTACCGAATCACGGTAATCTTGCGGGTAACGTACATTGATCGGGTAACGCTCTAACCCCTCAATGGTTTCCCCTACATTCATGCCCCCCACTGCGGTTGAAACCACTTGTTGCACATCTTTAATGCTTAGCCCATAGCGCGCCGCTTGTAACCGATTGATGTCTATCGTTACATAACGTCCACCAGCCACACGTTCAGAATAAACCGATGCCGTGCCTTGAACGCGGTTAAGGATAGGTTCAAGTTGTGCACCGATGGTTTCAATCTGTTTGAGATCGGGACCCGCTATCTTAATACCAATCGGTGTTTTGATCCCTGTAGCTAACATATCGATGCGTGTTTTGATTGGCATCACCCACGCGTTGGTTAACCCCGGAAATTGCACTAAACTGTCAAATTCCTTGCGTAGCGATTCTGTGGTTACACCTTCACGCCATTGATCGCGAGGTTTAAGTTGGATCACCGTTTCAATCATGGTTAAGGGCGCGGGATCGGTTGCGGTTTCTGCACGCCCCATTTTACCCCACACTGTTTTGACCTCTGGTACGGTTTTGATGAGTTTATTGGTTTGCTGCAATAGCTCACGCGCCTTACCAATCGAGATCCCCGGATAGGTTGTCGGCATGTACATGAGATCGCCTTCATCTAATGGCGGAATAAACTCACTGCCTAATTTGCTCATTGGGTAATAAGCGGAAGCCATTAATGCCAAAGCCAATACAATCATGCTTTTGGGATAACGCAAACTCAGGTTGAGTAGCGGACGATAAAGTGCCACAAGCCCCTTATTAACTGGATTTTTATGCTCGGAAATAATATTGCCACGCACAAAATAGCCCATAAGAACAGGGACGAGCGTGATCGCTAAACCTGCCGCAGCGGCCATGGCATAGGTTTTAGTGAACGCCAATGGCGAGAACATCTTGCCTTCTTGGCCTTCGAGTGCAAAAACGGGCACAAAACTTAACGTAATGATAAGTAGTGAGAAAAATAGTGGCGCACCGACTTCTTCAGCGGCTTTGCCAATCACCTGCCAGCGATTTTTGTCGGTCAGTGGGGTGCGTTCAATATGTTTATGCACATTTTCGATCATCACAATCGCCCCATCGACCATAGCACCGATAGCAATGGCGATCCCCCCAAGTGACATGATGTTGGCGTTGATGCCTTGCCAGTGCATCACAATAAACGCCGACAAAATGCCCACAGGCAAACTCAAAGCAATCACTAATGATGAGCGGATATGGAATAAAAACAGCGCACACACGACCGCAACGACAATGAACTCTTCTGCTAGCTTATGCCAAAGATTTTCAACGGCTTGATTGATCAAGGTTGAACGATCATAAGTGGCAACAATTTCGACACCTTCCGGTAAGCTGCGTTGGAGATCAGTCAATTTCGCTTTGACGTCATCAATCACTTGGCTAGCATTTTCACCAAAACGCATCACGATCACACCTCCAACCGCTTCTCCTTCACCGTTAAACTCAGAAATACCACGACGCATTTGTGGGCCAAGGTTAATATCCGCCACATCACCCAACAATAATGGCGTTCCTTTGTCAGTCACTTTCAGTGGTAGCGCTTTAATGTCATCAATACTGGTCAGATAGCCGCTGGTGCGTACCATGTGTTCGGCTTCCGCAACCTCAATCACTGACGCTCCCGACTCCTGGTTACCATTTTGGATCGCCGCATTGATTTGTTGCAAAGTCAGGTTATAAGCGCGTAGCTTTGCCGGATCAATTTGCACTTGATACTGCTTAACCATGCCGCCAACGGTAGCCACTTCGGAGACACCATTCACCGTTTGTAGCTCGTACTTCAAAAACCAATCTTGCAAACTGCGTAGCTGCGCAAGATCGTGTTGGCCGGTTTTATCTTGCAGTACATAACTGTAGATCCAGCCAACCCCCGTCGCATCAGGCCCCAAGGTTGGTTTGGCATTGGGTGGCAGTTTTGGTGTCACTTGGCTTAGATATTCCAATACCCGCGAGCGAGCCCAATACATATCGGTTTTATCATCAAAGATGATGTAGACGTAGGAATCACCGAAGAATGAATAGCCACGGACCGTTTCTGCCCCCGGAACGGCAAGCATCGCCGTTGTGAGCGGGTAAGTGACCTGATCTTCCACTACCTGCGGCGCTTGGCCGGGATAGCTGGTTTTGATGATCACTTGCACATCTGAGAGATCCGGTAAAGCATCAACAGGCGTGTTCTTTACACTGTAAAGTCCGCCCAAAGTGAGAAACAGAGCCGCCACCAACACCAAAAAACGGTTATTGATCGACCAACGAATAATCGCACCAATCATTGTTGACCTCCTAACGTTTCTGCGGCGGTAATGTTCGTCTCACTACTTGCCTGCTCACTCGCTTCCAGTGCTTTTAGTACATATTCGTTACCCTGCTTTGCCACTAGAAATCGAACCCTTTGCCCTTCAGCAAATAAGCTGAGATCAAACTCCTCCTCAACCGTGAAGTTCATCTGCCCCGCTTGCCAGCCCCATTTACTTACCGGTTTATAGTTAAGTGTGAGCATCCCGAAATCAGCCATAAGCGTACTGATGTCTCCCGTTAACCAAGCTTCATTGGCAGCTTCCACTCCATTAATACGTGATAAATCAGCACTTTGACTCGACTCTGAATCCAACAGAAAATGTGCCGACGTGACGACCGTGTCTTGCTCCGTTAACCCTTGTAAAACTTCAAGGCGCTCGCCTGCTTCGCGGCCAACTTCAACCCTTGCTGAACGGTATTTGCCATTTCCTTCAGCAAGTACGACGCGCGTCATGCCGCCCGAATGAATAACTGCTGATTTAGGAATGGTGAGCACCGCTTGTTGCGATACGGGCTGCAAAGCGATATTGGCGAACATGTTAGGCTTCAGCTCACCCTTCGGATTGAGAAATTTCAAACGCATACGCAGCGTTCGGGTTTTCGGATCCAAAATGGGATAGACGTAATCTATCTTCCCTTGCCACTCCTTGCCGGGAATAGCATCCAGTGTCATTAACGCTAAACTACCCGACGTAATCCAATGTGCTTGGCGCTCGAATACCTCAGCATCAACCCACACTTCGTTTAAGGGGCCTGCACTTATCACTGCTTGCGCTGGCGATAAGTAACCCCCTTCACGAATATTCAAACTCGCAATCACCCCATCAGCAATGGCTTTGACCTCTATCGATTGAGTGGCTTTGCCTCGAGCGATAATCTGTCTGATCTGTGCACGATCAACACCCAGTGAAACCAAACGCTCGGTTGCACCTTTTAGTAAACTTTCACGGTTGGCTCGATGAGCATTTAACAGTTCCTCCTGCGCTTTAACCAACTCCGGAGAGTAGAGCGTAAACAAGACATCGCCTTTACGAACCTGCTCTCCAACCGCATTAATGTTCAGTTTTTCAACCCAACCGGCAACGCGAACGTTCGTTTGCCACAATAAACTATCATCAAATGCAATGTAGCCCACTGTCTCAATACGTGGAGATAACTGCGCAAACACCACGGGTTCCGTTTTCACACCCAAGTTATTTTCGACCGCAGCACTGATGGTCACCGTGCCACTCTTCTCTTGTGCTTGCGTCGGCGATTCGGTGTACACAGGAATGAGATCCATCCCCATCGGCGACTTACCCGGTTTATCGCGTTTGTAGTTCGGATCCATCGGCGCAACCCAATACAGCGGTTCAGATGTGGCATTGGTCGAGTTCATCGCCTCCATATCGTGACCAGACAGGTACTGATTGATGCCAAACCCCAGTAATCCACCTATCGTTAAGGAAAGTACGGCTATGTTTAATGATTTCATTGAGATCTCCTACTTTTCTACAGACGTAAGCGTTTCTTCAGACATAAGTGAAGGGGTACTAACCTGAAAATCGAACCCATTTAACAGGTAAGCGAGGTTACTTTTGGTTAGGTTTAAATCGGTCATTAGGCGCACTTGTTCTAGTTGTAACGCCAATTCATCGCTGGCGGCACTGACGACATCATTAAACTGGGAGGTATTGTTTTCATAGCCTCTCTCAACCGCTTGAGTGCGGGCTTTCGCTTGCGTTAGTAAGGTGGTTTGATAGCGCGATAAACGCTGTTCGAGGTTCGTTTTATCAACCAATAAGGCATTCACTTTGGCGTTCATCTGCGCCAATAGAACATCACGCTGTGATTTAGCCGCGCCCACTTGATATTGCGCCGCAGCGTGGTTTCTATCTTGGCGGTTCCCCGTAAACAGCGGGATATCCATGGTGAGATAAGCACTGACCATATCGGCTGCGGGTCCGCCTTGCATGCTGTTTGCTTGGCGATAGGCGTACATCACTTCCACACCAAACTGAGGTTGATAGGCCGTTTGTGCTATTTCGACTTGCGTTTGGTTGGTGTGAATTGCCGCTTCTGCCATGCCGACCATCGGGTGAGTGACCAATAAAGCATAGTGAGTGCTGCTGCCATTAATGGCAGCCAATTGCACTTCCAAACGGGACCAGTCCACTGACTCTTCAGCGGCTAACATAGGCTGTTCAACCAACCAAGCGCTACCTAACCATTCGGATAATTGCGACACAATGCGTTGCTGCATTTGTTGATTGGCTTGTAATTTTTCGTCCAACTTGGAAACTTGTAACTGCGCTTGCAGCAGATCTTGCGCTTCGCTTTTACCTAATGAATAGTTCGTTTCAATAAAACCAGCCAGCTCACGCATTAAGGTTTGGTTTGCCCGCACAATACGTTCAGCGCGTTGTTGGTAGCCTAACTCTAACCATAATTGAGTCATGCTGTTTGCCACTTCCAACTCACGTAAATCAACCTGAAGCGCAACGCCAGTGGCTTGTTGCTTTGCTTTTTTCGCTTGTAATGCCAAGCTTGAACCCCGTTCAAACTGCTGCATTAAGCCCACAGAAATGTTAGTCATAGGATCTTCATCAAACTTAAAACTATCAGTGGGCAAACCACCAAAGCCAACTTTGATCTTAGGATCCATCAGGGTTGAGCTAGCCATTCCAGTTTCTTGTATTGCTTGAGACTGAGCAAAATATTGCTTGCGGACGGCATCATTCGATAATGCAGCGTCAATCAGCTGAGCTAATTGTTTTGCATGCGAATCCGGCTGAGCCATCGCGGCTTGTGAGGCTGCATTCACCATCAAGGGGAATGGCAAAACGCCCACTATACTGATCGACCAAGCGATCACAGAGAGTTTAAGGTTCACAATAAAATTCCATCTTTCATGCATCGCAAAAGGTTGAGATGCAACAGAGAGTCACGAACCTAGTTAAAGGCCGCACAAACACGCCATAGGCGTAATGAAAGGGAAATTAAACGATAGGGGGACGGTAAAGTGAGCGAGCGACCATCACAATGCCACGCGTTGCTTCTGCATTGATCAACAATAAAACCGCGTGAGGTGTGAAGGGTTGGTGTTCAGTGATAAAGAAAGCTAACGTGGTCATGCACATGACGCTGCAACAGGAATCAACACCTTGGTCGCTGTGATCGATACAATCGTTACTCATCGCTGATGAAGTCATGTCACTTACATCGGAATCATGGTGCGCAGCGTTCATATTTGAGCAGTGTTGCGGCGGGTTTGCATCGTCAGTCACTGAATGTGATACAGCCGAAATCTGTGACATTGTGATCGCCATTAAAGGTGCACTAGACACTAAGCTTGAAGCAAGCAGCGTCATCATCACCAACATGGAAACCCAAATTGTATGCAGCGAAAGTTGCATATCCAATATCACTATCTGACTGAAAACTCTCACAGACTAAAGCTTGCCCTAGGGGTAAGGTCAATTAATTTAAATTTCGAAAATCGATAAAAATAGCGATTAGGCTATCTTCTCAAGAGTTCGCCACTTGCAGATCGCTAAAAATATCAAAAAGTTGCTTGGATTTATAAGGTTTGGGCAAATACGCATCCATGCCCGCGTCAAAGCAGCTTTTAATATCCTCCTCCAAAACGCTGGCGGTTAAGGCGATAATGGGTAATTTTTCAACGCCTTGCTCTTTTTCCCATTCGCGGATTTTCTTAGTCGCGGTTAAGCCATCCATCACTGGCATCATGCAGTCCATTAACACCGCAGCAAAATGACCACCTTGGGTGATGGCATCTACCGCTTCTTGCCCGTTGTTGGCCACCACATAACCAATCCCTGCCTTTTCAAGGAAGAAGCTGGCGATTTTTTGGTTCATCAAATTGTCTTCAACGATCAAAATACGCTTATGATTGCACTCTAAGTAGTCTAACTGACTCTCCTCGACTGGCGTTAAATCCGTCTCTGTATCGGCCACTAATGCTTTGAGGGCACGTTCAAAACGCGTCCCTAAAAAAGGCAACGTGATACTTGCCTGCGCAAGATGAATTGCGTCTTTGTTGACGAACAAGTGATGCTGCAGAACCACTATTTTTGCACTTGAAAAATGCTCACGCAGCGCAATGAGATCCGATTGCACGCTGTGGCTTAAGCTTTGGCAATATAAAATACATACGGCGCTAAGCCCACTCTTGACTGCTTGTTCAACATCACGCGCTTCATTGAGTTGAATCCCCCATTGAACGCATTCACGCCGAATAGCGGATGAGTAGTTAGACATATTGGTAATTAACAACGCCTGCGTGGCAAGAGGCTCAACTTGCGGCTGATCTTCGGCAACCTCAATCGGGACGACAAATTCAAAGCAGCTACCTAAGCCTTTAGTGGACTGTACATGAATGTCACCCTGCATCAGATCGACTAATTGACGGCAGATAGCCAACCCTAACCCAGTCCCACCAAAACGACGGGTAATACTGCTATCTTCTTGAATAAATGGATCAAAAATCGTGTTCAACATCTCTTTATCGATACCACTTCCCGTATCGGATACAGCAAAACGTATCGAGATTATATCGCCCGTTTCTAAGGTTAAACCCGTGTTGACATAACCATCTTTGGTAAATTTCACCGCATTGGACAACAAGTTCATCAAGACCTGCTTCAGACGATATTCATCCGCGATGATAAAACGAGGTAATGCAGGGTCGAGATAAATATTAAGCTCAATATGCTGGCTCAACGCTTTCGCGTTCACCAAGTTCACCGTGTCGTATACCAATTCAGCGAGTTCAAAGCGATGTGGAGCAAGCTCCAAGTTGCCTGATTCAATTTTAGATAAATCGAGAATATCGTTAATCAAGATCAGCAACGCTTGCGAAGAGGTATCAATATCGGCCAGGATTTCACGCTCATTCCCCGTAAACTCGCTGCGTGACAATATTTCAGTCATACCGATGATTCCATTAAGAGGCGTTCGGATCTCATGCGACATATTGGCTAAGAACGCGCTTTTGGCTCGATTAGCGGCAATTGCCGCTTCCTTTGTTTCCACCAAAGCACTCTCGTACTGTTGCTGTTTCTCAATAATATGGTTGAGATTGATTGTAAAGCGGGAAAACTCATCTTTGCCATCAATCGGGATCTGTTCAATGCCGTTCTGCTTTTCACGCAATCGACTCATGGTATTGATGATCCGCTTAAGCTTTGACGAGATGCGAGATGAGGTACTTGCTCCTAGCACAAACAGCAGCGCCAACACGGCCAACAGCGATGCCGATATACTTAACATACTCATTTTTTCTTGCTGGAGACGCACATTCAGTTGAGTCGATAAGTGTTGGTTGACACTTTGCACCAGTTTATCTATCGCCAAGTAACGCTCTTCCACATTTTTGACATAAGAAGCTAATGCTTGAGGATCAGCTTCATTACTAACGATTTTTTCGCGAATCAAGGCGGCTTGGCGAAATTCAGGTTGCGTAAACAACTGCACCAGTTGTTCGAGTTGAGCGCCGTTATCAATGATACGTTCGAAGTATTGTTGCTGGCGCTCAACAGCTTGAAAGTATTCTGTTTGTCGAGATTGAAACACCTCTTGATCCATGGTTAATTCTTTGATTAACCACGCCTCTTTTTGCACCCAAAATGCAAACCAATGCAGGTCGCTATACACCAGATCCAAGGTATGGATATCAACAGGCGCAAGAAAACTGTTGGTTTTTTGCAGCTCGGCCATCACTTCATACAAAAGATTAAATACTTGGCGGCCTAATTCTAGGGTCTCGCTTTGTGAGGCCGACGGCAACTCATCCAACAAATGGTGAAGGTCAAGCACACGGTTTTCTATCAATGTACGGTTGCTTTTACTCCCAAAATGACTATTTGTAGAACCTGTATCCAGCACAATTTTATCCAGCGATTCAGCTAGCTCCTGCTTGAGCTGCGGCCAAGAGTCCTCGCTATTTTCGCTGCGCAGCTGCGCACTGAGCAAGGTATAAAAAAGGGCTGAACTGGTGGTGACCTGATTGATTGCTCCAATCTTTTGGTTCAACACATGGTATGTGTCTAAACGGCTTTCAAATGGGGGGAATAGACACCATGCCACAACCAGAATAACCAGTGTTGGTATGAGGCAGAGTAAGAACAAGCGTGCCTTAATTGAGAAGTGGGTAAGTATTACCATTGTTATCATCCTTGGAAGTAATACATCCTAGCCAATGGTTAAATAGTAGACGTTATTTTATGCGTCTGCGCTCTTATTAAGATAAAACCAGCGCAGTAACGAAAGCATTGCGCGTCACGATTCATCCAATAAGCGTGATGGTGAATTAACCGAAAACTCACCACATTTTAAAATAACAATTTGAATCTAATCTCATTTTTATGAAAAAGAAAAACCATTCCACATCAAATATTTGAAGCAGACCATTATCATCACAAAATAAGTCGCGACTTTAGAATTTGTCAATATCTCTAACCACCGCCAAAAACCACTCAATACGCTGATTTTTACCTAGTTTTCAGTAAAAAATGTCGTCATTATTTTTGCTAGCAGAATAACCATTCCACATTTACAATCCGGCCACATAAAAACAACAATAAACATCGACTTGTATCTCAGCACAGATGACCGTGTAAGATACGCGTTCACCAGCCCTACACTGTGAACATTACTGCTTAACATAACGTGAAAGGTCCCAAGTCAATATGAGCCCAGAGAAACATCTCTCAGACTGGCAAGCCAGCCAAACGATTGCTGAATCTATGTCTCCCCTCATCGGTCAGCTTTATCGCCAACAAGGTGTTGAAGTGGTTTTATTTGGAAAAACACTCATCAACGCCACCACCATTGATATCATCAAAGCACATCGTGTTGTCCGTCGCTACACGGGCGAGGCGCTTTCAACCCAGCAAACGATGCCGATTTTACAAAAGTTGACCACGCTTGCTCTGTCGCCATGTCGTATCGACATTGGCCAACTTGCTCATCAATTTTGGCAACAACATGATGATGAACATGGCCTTGAGGATTACCTGCTAACGGCGCTTAATGGTGCGTTGAATGGTGAAACACTCAGTGAGCCTAAGGATGTGGTGCTGTACGGTTTTGGTCGTATTGGTCGCTTGCTGACTCGTCTTTTGATAGAAAAAAGTGGCCCGGGCTATCCACTGCGCTTGCGAGCGATTGTCGTTCGTGGGGGTAAAGCAGGAGATTTAGAAAAACGGGCAAGCTTGCTACGCCGTGACTCAGTTCATGGCCAGTTTAACGGCAGCATCATCATCGATGAGGCTCGCAAGGCCATTATTGCCAACGGCAATTATATCCAAATCATCTACGCCAATAAGCCACAAGAGGTTGATTATTCACACTATGGTATTCATAACGCGTTAGTGGTCGACAATACTGGTGTTTGGCGTGATAGCGAAGGGCTTAGTCAACACTTGAACTGTCAAGGGGCAAGCAAGGTGCTGCTGACAGCACCCGGCAAAGGTGAGATTAAAAATATCGTGTTCGGCGTAAACCACGCTGATATTCAGCCCGAAGACACCATTATCTCAGCCGCCAGTTGCACCACCAACGCTATCACACCGGTATTGAAAGCAATTCATGATCAATATGGTGTACTTTCTGGCCATATCGAAACGGTGCACTCTTTTACTAATGATCAAAACCTTATCGACAATTTCCATTCAGGTGAACGACGTGGCCGCAGCGCATCGCTCAACATGGTGTTAACCTCAACGGGTGCCGCCAAAGCGGTTGCCAAAGCGTTACCTGAACTCGCTGGTAAGTTAACCGGTAATGCGATTCGTGTCCCCACGCCAAACGTGTCGATGGCCGTGGCTAACCTCAACTTAGCCAATGCAGTGAATAAGCAAGATCTCAACGCATATCTACGTGAAATGGCGCTTAACTCGCCACTTTCAGCGCAAATTGATTACACCGACTCAACAGAAATTGTCTCCAGTGATTTGGTTGGCTCTCGCCATGCTGGTGTGGTTGATGGCGCAGCGACGATCGCTCAAGACAACCGCTGCGTGCTCTACATTTGGTATGACAATGAATTTGGCTACAGCGGCCAAGTTGTACATTGTATGGAGCAGATGATGGGCGTTCGTTACCGAACTTTCCCAGCTATAGCCCAGTAAACGGCTTAATATTGTTTTTATCTCCACAACATAATAATAGTGAGTGTTTATCTCACCTCCCCCTGCTTGCCGCCTTTTGATATAAGGCGGCTTTTTTATGAAGTGATCAGTTCAATGAGATTTCAACGTCCGAAACTAATCTGCTTGAACACGCTAAGGCATAGCCTTGTTCACGCAGCGCCTTCTGGTCATTCAAAGCCTGAGGTTGCAAAATATTTATCAAGTTTCGATGAGTAATGCTGGTGCAGTTGGTCCGATATAAATTTCTTTCACACCCAATGCGAGTAGCGTCAGATCGATAACGATCGCCTTTTGTTCAAACCAAGAAAGAACTAATGTCAGTGGGAGTTCACTCACACCACAAACAAAGACACCAAAATGACTCAAAATTTGAACTACCTGTCAGAGTCCCAATATTATTGGGGGAATGAACGTCGTCCATACCACTCCAAAAAATTAGAGACACAACATTCATGTTGGATTCATCTTGGCTGCGTTAACCTAGCTTCAATTCAGAAAGAGGTACAGGTTATGAATAGATTTATTGTGACTACATTTGCGCTGGTTGTAGGGTTTTTCGCGTTGATGCTGAGTTTGCTGCTCGCCATTCCTCTCGCTATTGCGGCGATCATCACTGGCAAACGTATAGAAAAGCAGCTCAAGCGCCACACCTTTACGTCAAAAAGCGGCTACATTATTGAAGGTGAATATGAAGAAAAAACTCAAGCACACTATCGATGAACAACCCTATTCGCCCTCTTTCATTGGCACGGCGAAACTGATTAGAAGCGGGAGGCATTTCCTCCCGTTTTTTTGGTATTAGCTAAAGAGTCATGACGACACGGATGGCAAGCGCAATCAGTACTACGCCCGACAAACGGTCAATCAATACGGCACGCGCGCGCAGTTTATCGAGTAATATTGGGCTAGAAAGAATTAAGGTGATGAACGTATACCAAAGCCCGTCCACTAAAAATGGTGTTAACACAATAATAGCTTTGCTGCTCAGTTCGTTGCCGATGGCGACAAATTGACTGAATAACGCGATGAAAAATAACGCGATTTTAGGACTAAGCAGAGAAATCAATAATCCCTCTTTAGCCGACTGCCACACACTGACTGTCTCACCCGATTCTAATTTAGCCGCCACGCCCCCTTTTGAACGTAATGCATTGATACCCAAATAGGCCAAATACAACGCGCCTGCATAGCCTACTGTCTTAAACAGTAAGGGGGATTGATGCAGTACAACCGCTAAGCCAATTAAGGTAATGAAGGCATAGACACCAATACCAAATGCGTGCGCCCACGCCGTTGCAAACCCATTTTTACGCCCACCAGCGAGGCTATGTTTGGCCACCATCGCTAGGCTTGGCCCTGGCGACATCGCGCCTAAAATACAAATGGTAAATAGTGATAACCAAACGGTGAATGTCATGGATTTCTCGCTGTTGTTTCGGTGATTTAAGGTAATGACGATAACGAAATGACTCGCATAACGCTACCTGAATATGGCGCTGCCCAAACGGCCTGATATTGCAGGTGAGCCGTTGCACTCAATGGGCGTAAGCAAACTGAGATAGATGCATATTATTTCGCTTCAGCGTATGCTAACCGCCAGAACGATATTTGGGAACGGAAGCCGTGAATAAGTTAAAACAAGAGATCACCTTGCTGTCTGGTATTGGACAACTTTCCACCACTTTAATGGGAACAGGGTTATTTATGATCCCAGCGATTGCCGCTGGTATTGCAGGTGAGCTCTCACTGTGGGCATGGCTACTGCTGTTTGTGGCGATTTGCCCGATTGCACTGACGTTTGCCGCTCTGGGTAAGCGTTACCCTAACGCCGGCGGAACCGCCTACTTTGTCCGCCAAGCTTTTAACGCTAAGTTGGAACGCTCGGTTGCTTGGCTTTTTGTCAGCGTGATCCCTGTCGGCGTTCCGGCCGCTGTCGCATTGGCGGCAGGCTTTGCTCAACAACTCCTCCCTGCGCCACTGAACTCGGCGATGATGGCGCAAGTATTAACCGTACTGTTGCTGATTGCGGTCAATTTGGCGGGCACCAAATCTTCCGGGCAGTTACAAACCGTTATTGCGCTGAGCATTTTCGTATTAGTTGGTGCTTTTTTCTGGATAGGCGATGTTGGTGCTGCAGATTTAACCATGCCCGCACTCAGCACGGACAGTATTTGGCCGATTGGCGCCGCACTCGGAGTGATGTTCTGGTGTTTCGTCGGGATTGAAGCGTTCGCTCATATGGGAGAAGAGTTTAAAAACCCACAGCGCGATTTTCCGATCGCGATCATTGTCGGCTGCTTTGTGGCTGGAATCACCTATTGGGCATGCTCGGTGGTCATCCTTAAATTTGGTGCGTATGGCAGCGCAGAATTTGATAGCACCTCCATTCCTTGGCTGAGCGAACAAATTTTTGGTAGCAGTTTGGCAACGGTGATAAGCCTTATCGGCTTTTTTGCATGCTTTGCGAGCATCAATTTATACACGCAAAGCTTATCTCGCATGGTGTGGGCACAAGCAAGGCAATATCGACCAGAAAGCGCAATCGCCAGAATTTCAATCCGCGGCGTCCCAGCCAATGCAACTATTGCTGTTGGAGTTGTATTAATGGCTTCTTGCCTGCTTGGTGAATGGTCTGATCTTAATCTGGAATTTTTCCTAAAACTTGCGAATGGAATCTTTGTCTTAGTTTATCTGTTAGCGATGTTCGCCGCTTATAAATTGCTCAGTGGCATCAACAAACTGTTGGCGGCGATTTCGTTGATCCTCTGCACTGCGGTATTTATCTGCTTAGGCTGGTCAATGCTGTATGCTCTGACTATCTTCATTTTGCTCTCTTTACCTTGGCAACGTTTGGCAAGAAAAAGTCAGTCGAAGCAAGAGCTTTAACTTATCGCTTACCTTGCGGTATTGCCGTGACCACTTAAGTGGGCATCATTCTGCAAATAAAAATTTTGCCGAAATAAAAGGCTCTCAATATAGAGAGCCTAAAAAATAGCAAGGAGAGGATATTAAATTTAAGTGCGGATGTGCTTAATCGCGCTGTTTAACTCATCGACATTACGTTGCAAATCAACAACGACAGGCCCGAGTTGATTGATGGCAACGTTCATATCACCCGAAAGGGCTTTAATGTTACTAAGATTGCTGGAAATTTCGTCGCTCACAGCCAATTGCTCTTCTGTCGCAGCCGATATCGACGTATTCAATTTATGGATCTCAATCGCCGATCCTTGGATGGTACCAAGCGCTTCGTTCGCCACCGACATATTAGAGCGCGTTGACTGCATTTTATCAGCACTCACCCGGATCGTTTTGGTCGATTGTTCTGCTTTCTCTTGCAGCATCGAAATCATGCTTTCGATCTCACCCGTCGATTGTTGAGTTCGTTGAGCAAGTGAGCGTACTTCATCCGCTACCACCGCAAAACCGCGACCTTGCTCACCCGCACGAGCAGCCTCTATCGCCGCGTTCAACGCCAGTAGGTTGGTTTGTTCAGCAATCGCTTTAATCACATCAAGCACATTACCAACGTTATTAGACTCATTCGCAAGTTGCTGGATGATCTCGGATGTTTTGGTAAATTCACCCTCTAATTCACCGAATTCATGGGTCGTTTTATCAAAGACCTGTTTACTGGTACTGGCTTCTTTTTCCGCGCTGCCCGCATACTCTTCTGCCATGGTGGTGCTTTCCGCCACACTAGAGAGCGCCGATGTCATCTCTTCCATCGCCGTCGCCGCCATTTCAAGTTCTTGATTTTGCTGATTCGCCACTTTGACGTTTTGTTTGGTGACATCGCTTATCGTTTCAGAGATGGCCGAAATGGTGTGGTTTACTTGGTTTATTTTGCTAATGGTGGTGGCATAACTACCAAGCACCTTATTAATGGTGCCGCCGATTATGCCCAGTTCGTTGTGGCTGTTATCGTCAACTCGCAAAGTCAAATCAGAATTTTTGTCTACTTGTTGTAGCAATTTAGCCATGGTATCAATCGGCTTCACTACTTTTCGGTTAACAATGGCATACCCAATAATGGCAATAATAAAAACACTAATTAAGGAGATATTACCAACCAATACCGTACTTTTTACTTTCTGCGCCGCATCCATGAATTGTTTATTGGTTCGATTTTCTAATTCAATAAAGAACTTATCGATCGGAGCCATGATTTTGGCTTTCTCTTGATGGTATTCATTACTGTGTAAGAGAGAAATCGCCATATTACGGTCTGGCTCTTTTCTAACGGTGTAGTTGCCATTGCTATCAGGGTAAAGCCCCTTAACAGCATTCATCGCTTTGACTTCCATGTTCACTAAGCCATCTGAATTAGCTTGAGCTTCTTTGAGCAAACTAAACTCTTGCTGAGTAAAACCAAGATCCGTCATCATTTGGTTGAGAGAGATATTCTTACCGTCTGCTTTAGGTTTTTGTCCATATTGCAGCACAAGGTCCCAATATATCGTGTGGTAGTTCTGCGGGCGAGGTTTCTTACCATTACGAATATCAAGAATATCCATGTACATTTTTTCGTATTTTTCATCGCCACTGACCACATAAGTCCGGCCTAACCGAGTTAAGTCATCAGAGCTTTGACGAAGCTCATCGGCCGCTTGGTAAGATTGATAACGAACTTGAGCCATGTTGTCAACTTGTTGCATCAGCCCATTGAGCTGCAATACCGTCACAACACTAATGACAATACCAATACCGATGACAGCAAACACGAGCTTCATGGTGTTGTTGATATTCATAAAAGTATCCTTCTTCATTTATCAACGAAATTATTTCTGTTTATTCATTATTATTATTGCTTTTAGCATAGGATGAGAATGGCCAAAATGTCGAATTTTACGCCACAATTATTACGTCAACTTTAAGTACTATCATGCTTCAACTTATTTTTCAGTCGGTACTGGCAACTGAGCCAATACCTCTTTAGCCGCTTCAAAATCAAAATCTTCAATCGCATGCATCAAACTTTTCTTTTGCTCGTCAGACCATAAATTGCATTGTTTAATTTGGTGGATCATATGAATCGCATCAGCATCGTAGTTTTCAACACATTGCACTAATTGTTGGTAGAGCAACGCAATATCACGGTGCTCTTGCTGCGGATGTAATTGTGTCTGCTCCCAATCTCTTAGCTCATCCAACAAAGTAGACATCAACTTTGATACCGTGTTGAGATCTTGAATGGCGGGTTTCGTATGTCGCTGTACTACCCCTTCCATCTCGTTGGCTAGCTGCGCAATAGGCTCAATCCCTAGATTAGCCGCTGAACCTTTTAGGGTGTGCATCACTCGCTCTGCCTCTTCCCACTGCCCCTTATCAATCAATTTAGGGAATGCGGCTATTTCTTGCTGCTGGCTGGCAAGGAAGTGATCCAATATTTCAAAGTATCGCTGCGCATTGCCACCAATTCGGAAAATCGCTTGCTCCACATCAATACCCGTCAATTCTGGGTAGCCAGTGCTCGGTTTCACTTGATTCGGTAATACCGTAGAGGGTACTGGCGTGGTTTCATCCGCCTTTAAATATTTGCGTAGTACGTGGTACAAGCGCTGTACATCAATTGGTTTCGCCACATGATCATTCATACCTGCATTTAAACAGTGCTCGACATCTGAAGACATCGCATTGGCGGTCATTGCAACAATCGGTAGCGTTTTCCACTCCTCATGTTGGCGGATCTCTTTCGTCGCACTAATACCATCCATAATGGGCATCTGCATATCCATCAGCACTAAATCAAAAGCTTCTTGCTGCAATTTCGTCAAAGCTTCTTGTCCATTATTAGCAAGGACAATGCTCAATTGAGTACTTTCTAACAGGCCGAAAGCCACCTCTTGGTTCACTTCGTTATCTTCTACCAAAAGCACTTTTTGCCCAATAAATGTTGGCCTTGTATCATGATCAAGATACTCATGGCTCTGCCTTAATTGCTCGATGCCGTAGCTGTCCATAATGGCATCAAGGAGATTTGATGGGTTCACAGGTTTCACAATCAAGGCATCGACTAATTTACTGTTTTCTCCCACCAAGGAGATTTCTCGACCATAAGCCGTGACGAGGAATCGTTTAGTGTTATCAAAAACACCCAATGGTTTCATTCTCTGCAGCAACTCTATGCCATTCATACCCGGCATATTCCAATCAATAAACAGCATATCAAAATGCGTATTGCGAATTTCATCTAGCGCCTCAAAACCGTTACTGACTGACTTCGCTTCAAAATGCATCGCATTGAGCAACGTCATTAAAATATTGCGCGCCGAGTCATTATCATCGACTACCAACGCACGTTTGCCTGCTAGAGCGCTGAGTGGCTTAGCGATATCGCGCATTTTGGCTTCTTGCAGGCCACACTCAACCGTGAATTCAAAGGTGGATCCTGACCCTTCTTCACTGCGAACTTGAATGTCGCCACCCATCAATCCGACTAACTGTTTACTGATACTAAGCCCCAAGCCCGTGCCTCCATATTGGCGAGTAATGCTATTATCAGCTTGAGAAAATGCAGAGAATAGAGTGGCTACGTTAGATTCAGCAATGCCAATACCTGTATCAGAAACGGTAAACTTCAAGGTCACGTTGGCGTCGTTTTGCCCCACGACTCGTGCCGAAACGATGATCTCCCCTTGTTCGGTAAATTTCACCGCATTGCCACATAAGTTAACGAGAACTTGCCCCAAACGCAGCGGGTCGCCCACCAAGCCCACAGGAATATGTGGGTCGATATCTAATAAAAACTCGATGTTTTTCTCTTGGGCTTTTAGCGAAATCAAGGTGGTGAGGTTATCCAATACCTCATCAAGGCTAAAATCAATGTGCTCAACATTCAGCTTACCCGCCTCTATTTTGGAAAAATCTAAAATGTCGTTAATGATGCCAAGCAAGTTTTTCGCCGATTCATTAATCCGTGAAATGTATTTTTGTTGCGTAGGATTGAGCTCGGTATTGAGTGCTAGATGGGCCATGCCCAAAATGGCATTCATTGGTGTACGGATCTCGTGGCTCATGTTCGCGAGGAAATCGCCTTTGGCTTGGCTCATGGCATCCGCGGTCTCTTTAGCTTCTCTTAATTGCTCTTCCATCTGCTTGCGATCGGTTAAATCAAGCAAAATTCCGACAATTCCAGAGACTTCACCGCGATTATTTTGGAAAGAAGCTTCGTATACCAACATCTCTCTTTTGTGGTGTGAAGCGTCATAGAGAGACAATTCGTAATCTTGCGAAGACTGCTCCTCTCCAAGCCTTTTATGTACTTGGGCAAAAATGGTCGCCGTTTCATTTTGAAAGATATCTTGCGGCGATTTACCGATAATTTGCTCGGCCGACAGGCCAACTAAATCCATAAACTTAGCGTTAATGGTGAGATACGTACCCGAGGCCGACAAGCAATACATGGGGTTCGGCGTCGCATCGAGGATCTCTTGATTCAGTTGAGATTGTTCGAGTACTTTCTGCTCGGCTCGTCGCTGAATTTCAATGTTTTGGCTCAATTGAATACTGACCGATAAGTCATCCAACATTTGCGATAACCACTGGAATTGCAAACTCGACAACGACCCGATAGTACCCAGCTCTAGTAAAGCGACAGGATGCTGATTGACGTGCAGCGGCAAATAATACACTTCGTTAATAACTAACTTGCCACCGTTAAATTCAATGTGACAGTTGCCATCGAGTGCTTTCATCGCATAGGGCTGACCGCTGAGCAACACGCTAAGCTGCGTCGAGGATGGATCGGTGTATTCTCTGGCCGAATGCTCACCATAACCCACTCCAGCCACTCGTTTTAATACGCCCTCTTGATAGATGTACATGCCAACCATTTCCAAAGGAAATTGATGCAGTAAGAATTGCGTAACTTCATTACACAAACGGTCCGTAGAATCGTTTTTGCGCAGGATGATATTGAAATCTTTAAGTAAAGTATTTTGGCTAAGCTGCTCAGCGATATGATGAAACACCACATTCAAACTGTCGATAAAATGTTGCAGCTCTGCATAGGCGGTTTGAGTGATGGTAAACGCGTAATCTTCCCGTTTGACTTGAGTCACAACCGTTTTGAGTAGCTGACTTAACGGATTGATGTAAAGACGCCACAGCAGAACAAAGGAGGCGATGATCACGCTGAGTAAGGTTAATACTAACGCCAAGTTTATCCATTCATAACGCAGCGCTTCGCTATCGGCACGTTGGATGTTTTGCTCCATGCGTTGCATGATCGATTGATGCGCAGAACCAATCGCCTGCATAATTTTCGCCTTTTCCGCGAAGTATTGGTCACCATAGAGAATAGCCCGAGCCAATTCCAGATCCGGCTCACCTGTGTCGACAAATTCGCCTTGGCTATTCTTTTTCCATCCTTTGATGGCCATGAAGGCTTCTCTTTCGAGTGACACCAGTGAATCAGACAAAGTAAGCGCATTTTTGAGCTCTAAAAACTCCACCGATTCAATGCCCGAAAGACGCATTCTATCGAGTAACGAAGGGTTGTCTGGTGCGCCACCCAGTGAGCGGGCAAGTAGTTTGTTTTGTGCAACGACATCCCAAAATTCGTACTCATTCCCTTTCGGTAAAGGCACAGAACCATTTCTGACGCTCAGCACATAATTAAAAAGGTTGAGCCACTTTTCATCGCCAGTCGAAGCGTAGGCTCGGGCAAATTTGGTTAAGTGATCTGAGCTCTGCTTCAACTCTTGTGACAGACGATAGAAACGGTAAAGTTCGTCGTTCAGTTGTCGGCTCTCAGTTCTCAGAGCGGCCACTTTGTCGGTGATACTAAACATCGCAATGGAACATAATCCCATAGCAATAAATAAGACGGTGAATAAAGTTCGGATGGATCGCATGTGAAGCGCCTTCTTAATAATTTTCTCACTCTACTAACGCTGAGATTAGCTATAGTTATTGATAAGTTTAGACTTAAACCCAACCTTCGCCGCTCAATTGCTATTTTTTATTAGGAAAGACTCATGCCCATCGAAAACTTGGACAATTGTACCGTGTTAATCGTCGATGATTCGCCAGATAACCTTGCATTTATGTCACAGGGGTTGGCTAACCGATATCATGTCAAGGCCGCTAAATCAGGCCCGATGGCGCTCAGTATCTTAGACAAGTTTTCTATTGACCTAGTGTTGCTCGATATTGTTATGCCGGAAATGTCAGGTTTTGAAGTCATACAAAAGATCATGGCAAACCCTAACACCCAAGACATCCCTGTGATTTTTCTGACCGCAAAGGATAACCCTGAAGATCAAAAACTAGGCTTTGAGTTAGGTGCGGTTGACTATGTATACAAACCCGTAAGCGTACCGTTGCTAAGAGCCAGAGTAGATACTCACCTGCAAAACAAAATTTCAAAAGACATACTGAAGAACCAAAATGGCTACTTGGAAAAAGAGGTGATCAAACGTTCAAATGAATTGGATAAAATGCAAGACGCGGTCGTGTATGCTCTCGCCAGCCTCGCTGAAACCAGAGACCCCGATACTGGTAACCATATCCTGCGAACACAACATTACGTCAAAGCGTTAGCCGAGCAACTGGCTAAGCTGCCAAAATATCAACAAAAGCTAACGCCGAATGTTATTAATACCTACTTTAAAGCCGCCCCTTTACACGATATTGGTAAAGTGGGCATCGCCGACAACATACTATTAAAACCAGGAAAACTGGACAGTGATGAGTTTGAGATCATGAAAGGCCATGCCAGCTTAGGGCTACGTGCGCTAGAAAAAGCGGAAAAGATGTCAGGCGCGAAAAATGACCTTATCGATATGGCGAAAGAGATCGCCCATGGGCACCATGAAAAATGGGATGGCTCTGGCTATCCTAACGGTTTACAAGGTGATGCTATACCACTCAGCGCACGGTTAATGGCTGTCGCTGATGTTTATGACGCTCTGATTTGCCGACGCATCTATAAGGAGCCGATGCCTCACGCCGATGCGAAAGGGATTATTTTGGACGGAAGAGGAAGCCATTTTGACCCAGAAGTCATTGATGCCTTCTTGGCAATAGAAGAGCGCTTTATTTCGATTGCCCATGAATACGCCGACGATTGATATCTTGGTAAGCAACGTATTATTAAACAAAAAGATAAACGTATGAAGGTAACCTTTCGCCCCGCAAGTGACAGCGATTATCAATTTGCTTTTGATCTAAAAAAAGTCGCAGAAATGGATGCTATTACGGCGATATTTGGCTGGGATGAAGAGTTGCAGCAAGTGCTGCATCGCCAAGAATGGCATTCTGGTCTACCAACGATCATCTGCGCTGATGGCCAACCGATTGGCACTTATTTACTGCAGAGCAAGCATGAAACGCTCTACTTCTCACGCTTTTTTATTCTGCCAGATTTTCAAAATAGAGGGGTGGGTAGCCAAGTGTTACAACTGGTCGTCAACCAAGCCAATCTGACTCAATACCCATGTAAGCTCTGTTATTTGCAAGGTAGCCCCGTCGGTGCTTTGTATCAGCGATTTGGGTTTACGCACTACCAAATGGACGATGAGTTTTCTCATATGCATTTCATTCCAACGCCCAAAGGCCAATAGCTCTGTACCCTTTGTGCTATCTTAAATTAAGGTTAGCGATCGGCAAACAGCCTACGCGGCGAGAAAATAAGCTTCATCATTAACGCCAGCCCACCTGTAGCACAACAAAATGGTTACATTT
>NZ_CAWNIB010000245.1:0-23344 GCF_963874405.1 Vibrio sp. V08_P9A1T1 | reverse complement strand
TTTGTATATAATCGCTCAACATTGATCTAGCTCAAGTTTATTATGCGAATTTCTCTTGCTGGCTTTTGGCAGCTTTCACCGTTGACTGATTTATCGATCCCGCAAGATGATCTTTGTTTTCCTGCGCCTCTTAGCCAAGTATTACCTCACGATATGACAGAAGCACAAATTGCCGAGCAAGAGTGGCATTTGATGCATGATGTTGAGGTGGATGAAGTGATGCTTGGTTTTGCTGCAATTGATCTTGTGCTTGAGGGGATCGATTTTTATGCGGAAATACGTTTAAACGGTGTGGCACTATTTGATTGTGATGGCAGTCAAGCGGTGTATAAAAAAGACATTCGGCCTTTGCTGCAACTCGGCCGCAATCGATTCGAAATTTTGTTTGTTGAGCAAGAAGAAGAGTGGTTGCTGGAGGATCAAGATTTACCGCAATTATGCCCATTGGGACACCACTCGGTGAAGAAATACGATGAGCGAATGGGTATTTGGCAAGAACCTTATCTGCAATGTATTCGTCATGTTCGTTTAGAGCATGTTACCACTGAGCAAATCTGGCACTATGGTGGTGGCTGTGAGTTTTTGGTTCACTTACATTATCAAACCTACGCACCAGGATTAGTTTCCGCGGTGGTGAAATTTAATGGTATGAGCTATCAGTTACCTATTGATGTGCGTCATCAGCACGCCAGTGCTTTATTTCAAGTGGAAGCGCCGAAGTACGCAGATCTTACACAGCTTAACCCGAATGATTTGTATACCTTATCGGTGCAACTTGATGGCCAGCAGCAATCCTTCCATATCGCGTTAAGCGAAGATCTCTGTGTTACCCATTTTCCTATCTGATCAACGTACAGTTAATGAGAGCATTTCATTGGTGACCATTCTTGCGGATGCCTCTTTTGCCAGAACTTCTCGTAGAAGTAGTAAGCACACGTATTAATACTCGGTTCGATCATGGCTAAAACACCACCAATGACAAAACTTCCTGTCATGATATATGCCACGCTAAATGCAACACTGAAGTGCACTACAGCAAAGCTACCTGTTTTAATTTTGGCCGATTGTGAGTAGCGGCGCAGTGGGGCGTAGTGCGCCCATGCTTTTTCGTGAAAGTAAAAAGCAACGGTATTGACCATCGGTTCAAGCATGGCAATCAGACTACCAAGAATAATGTCGCCCGTAAGTAGATAAACGACGGTAAACGCAATACTGAAATGGATCGCGGCAAAGCTAAGCGTTTTTTTCATAATGTTCACCTAAACGGTTATCGGGTTGATGTAAACATTATTGATAATTATTCTCAACAAGTAAAGATAATTGAGCCTATTAGTTTGATAGCCAATTCCTAACTGAGGCGCTTGTCGTTGGCATAAAAAAAAGCGCCTCATGCGCTTTTTTATGACGATGCAGGGTTTCTATCCTTGCGGTTTGACAACCAGTACATTGATTGGCGAGTTTTGCACTACTTTACTGGCCACCGATCCCAGCATCACTTTATCGATCTTCGATCGTTTATGGCTTGGCATGATAATCAAATCAGCTCCGAGCTTTTCTGCGTAATCTAAAATGGTAGTGTAGGCTTTACCTTCCGCTACATGCAGTTTGTAGATTATTTCGTCAGCGATATGTTGATCAGCAAACTGTTTTAGCTGTTGCTTGACGTCTTCTTTCATTTTCGCCGCGGCATCTTTCGGGAAGTATGTGGCGACCATCGACATGTGGATACCAGGTAATACATTTAAAAGATGAATTTCAGCATTGGAATGTGTCGCGTGCCAAACAGCAAGTTCAACGGCTTTGTCAGAAAAGCCTTTTTCATTAAGGTCCACTGGAACAAGGATGTGTTTATACATTATGGATTATCTCATCTACGATAGGGTGCTTTAGAGCACCTTGTTTCCGTAAAGTATATGCCTAGCTCGTGCTAGGCATATTGATTAAGCGCGTATTTCTTGTGTTCTCATACGGCGTTTTTGATTCCAAGCTAGCGTCAGCACTAATAATAATGCAGGTAAGAAAACCCACTCTTTCATTGGCCGTTGGCTTTCCAACACAACTGAGCGGATTTCCCAATCAAAATCTATGCCTGCAGCTTCAGCTGGACTGCCAAACTCAATCATATCCACCAGCATACGATTACTGGTTTCTTTCAGGGTTAGCCCCATTGATTGAATACGCTGTTCTGCCGTTGACGCTTGATCATCAAAAGGGAGTAGTACTGTTTTTGATAAGTAATCACCTTCAATGGTTTCACCAGCGACGATAAGCTCTATCGATTGACCCACATCGAGGTTTTCTACAATTTGCGCTATCTCTGTGCCTGGGTGCAGTTCGCTCGCAGGATAAATCATGTCCCACCAAAAACCGGGTCGGAAGAACGAGAACGTCAGCACCAACAACAAGACGGTTTCCCACCACTTATTGCGAGTGAGCCACCAACCTTGAGTCGCAGCAGAAAACAGCAGCATTGCGGTAATGGCCGAGAAAATGGTTAACGCTAAGTGCCACCATGTATCAATTCCCATTAGCAGTAGTTGAGTGTTGAATACGAACATAAAGGGCAAAATGGCGGTACGAATATCGTAAGCAAACCCTTGAATACCTGTACGAATAGGGTCTGATTTAGCGATAGCGGCTGCGGCAAATGCCGCCAAGCCAACTGGTGGGGTGTCATCTGCCAAAATGCCGAAATAGAACACAAATAAGTGTACGGCAATCAATGGGATGATAAGACCATGAGCGGCTCCCAGTGTCACAATGACGGGAGCCATTAAGGTTGATACGACGATGTAGTTGGCGGTGGTCGGTAAGCCCATACCAAGAATGAGGCTGATCACGGCGGTAAAAATCAGCATCAGTATGACGCTGCCACCGGATATAAACTCAACAAAATCGGTCATCACTAAGCCAATGCCAGTCAAGGTGACGACACCAACGACGGTTCCTGCGGCGGCGGTTGCCACACCAATGCCAATCATATTCCGCGCGCCCGAAACCAAGCTTTCGGCAAGATCAACAAACCCAGCCTTCACTTGCGTGTTCAAATCGTTGCTCTTATTGAGTAACGACATGATTGGTCGCTGAGTGATCAAAATGAAGACCATAAATATCGTGGCCCAAAAGGCGGATAATCCGGGCGAGAAGCGCTCGACCGTCAAACACCATACTAGCACCACAATAGGTAGCAGGTAATGAAGCCCTGATTTTACCGTCGGCCCAGGGTCGGGTACTTCTTGGATATCCATATCCATTGCACTTTCTGAGGCGTAGCGAGACGAAATTTTAATCAGAGCGACATAAGTCAGTAAAAGCGCGACCGTAACAATTGGAGTAGCGGCGTCACCAAACACCTCTTTGGTCCAACCAATGCCGTAGTAAACAACAGCGCTGAGAACGCAAAGCCCTAAAATAGTACCCGTAAATGAAAGTAAGCTTTGCACCCATGTCGGTGTATGACGGCGAGGTAGGCCTTTCATTCCTGCTTTGCAGGCTTCCAAATGGACAATATAAATTAAGGCAATATAAGAGATAAGCGCTGGCAGTAGCGCCGCACGGATCACTTCAACATAGGAAATACCGACATATTCCACCATTAAAAATGCGGCAGCACCCATGATAGGCGGGGTTAATTGGCCATTGGTGGAAGCGGCTACTTCAACAGCGCCCGCCTTTGTTCCGGGAAAGCCGACACGTTTCATCAAGGGAATGGTAAAAGTACCGGTGGTAACTACGTTTGCAATCGATGAGCCAGACACTAGCCCTGATAAGCCTGAGGCCACAACCGCTGCTTTCGCGGGACCGCCTCGCATGTGGCCCAACAGTGAAAAGGCCACTTTGATAAAATAGGAACCTGCGCCAGCTCGTTCAAGCATTGCGCCAAATAGAACAAACAAGAACACAAAAGAGGTGGAAACCCCAAGAGCCACCCCAAAAACCCCTTCAGTAGTCAGCCATAAATGAGACATCGCTTTGTTTAGGCTCGCTCCTTTATGAGCGATCACATCCGGCATGTAGGGGCCACCAAAGGTGTAGAGCAAAAAGAGTGCTGCGACCAACATTAGCGGTGGTCCTAACGCTCGACGTGTTGCTTCAAGTAATAGCACCATTCCTGTGACGGAGACCGCTATATCAATCAAGGTTGGCGCACCAGAGCGACCAGCCAACTCATTGTAAAATAAATAGATGTAAGCAGCAGAGAAACTGCCCGCCAATGCCAAAATCCAATCAATCAATGGAATGCGATCGCGTGGTGAGTTCTTTAACGCAGGGTAGGCCGTAAAGGCGAGAAAAACAGCGAATGTGAGGTGAATGGCTCGTGCTTGCGTATCGTTTAAGATGGCAAAGTTAAAAATAAAGGGCAGCGGTGAAGCATACCAAAGTTGGAATAGTGACCAACATAGTGGGACAAACCACAAAATGCGCCCCGGCAAGCCGTGAGGGTTTCTTGCGCCAGTATCAGATTGCGCTACCATTTCCTGCACATCGGTTGACGGAGTAAGTGTCTTCGTCATGTACGTTATCCTTATTATTGGCTGCCTACGTCTCGGTTGGTCACAGGGTCAATTCACTGCTAATGAGAAGTGGGCTATTGCGGAACAGAACAAAAGGTGGGTTGTTAAATCATTTAAAACCCAAATGTGCCCAAAGAGTCGTTGTAAACGTAAGAGGACAGGCCATCATCGTTGACCATAACGCCAAGGGATAAAGGGCATATCGCTCGTGACTGAAAGGGCAATCAAAGGAGACGTTCAGCCTCCTTTGATTCGGTATCGCTATTGTTGGTTTTCGCGATGCGAAATTATTTTAGCAGACCGATTTCTTTGTAGTATTTTTCTGCGCCAGGGTGAAGAGGAATGGAGATCCCCGCTTTCACCATGTCTTCTTTTTTCAAGTTAGCAAAGGCAGGGTGAAGACGTTTAAAGGTATCAAAATCTTCAAATACCGCTTTGACCAAATTGTATGCGACTTCATCAGACACATCAGTGCTTGATACCAAGGTCGCAGCCACACCAAAACTGGTTATATCTTTATCTGTTCCACGGTACATGCCAGCAGGAATCGTGCTGTAAGCGTAGTAAGGGTTATTGGCAACAATTTTTTCAATTTCAGGGCCAGTAGCAGAGACGAGTTTTGCATCGCATGAGGTCGTTGCTTCTTTGATTGAACCATTTGGATGGCCAACCATATAAATAAAGGCATCTATTTTATTGTCGCACAATGCTTGAGAGCGCTCAGAGCCTTTGAGCTCAGAAGCCAGTTTGAAGCTGTCATTGGTCCAACCAAATGCATCCATCACCACTGCCATGGTGGCCCTGTCACCAGAGCCTGGGTTACCAATGTTGACACGTTTACCTTTCAAGTCAGCCACGTTTTCAATGCCTGAATCGGCGCGGGCAATGATATTAAAAGGTTCGGTATGAAGGGAAAATACTGCGCGCAGTTTTTTATTCGGGCCTTGCTCGGCAAATTCACTGGTACCGTTATAACCATGGTACTGCCAGTCAGATTGAACAATACCGAAATCGAGTTCACCTGCACGAATCGTGTTCACGTTGTAGATCGATCCGCCCGTTGATTCTACTGAGCAGCGAATGTTGTGATCTTTACGCCCTTTATTAACCAGCTTACAAATAGCACCACCTGTCGGGTAGTAAACACCAGTGACGGATCCTGTACCAATCGTAATGAACTCTTGTGCGCTTAACGTACCTGTACCCATGACCGCTGCTGCAATAATTCCAACTTTAATCAATTTATTCAATGCCATGAATTTTCCTTCCTTATTCATTATTAACCCCATAGATAATTGTTGTTACACCCTTCCCACCTGAAGTTGCTGTGGTGTTGGCTACGTTCGTTCACCCCAATCACAGAATTATCCATGCTTATGACGACTGACTCACTTGCCGCCTACCCGCAACTTCAAGTTGTTTGGGTATCGGGGGAGTTTCCTCATCTAGAAACGGCATCTTTTTCAATCCGTATGTTGAAAAAGTGGCTAAATAATACCAAAAAATCGACACATAATTACAGGAATGTTAAAAAATGTAGCGAAATTGGCTATCAATAAGCGTCATTGTCAGAGCCAAAATATGGCAATAGCTTGCCTATCAAGGAGTTATTCCTCTTTCTGCTGTGACAACTTATTGCTGAAGATGTGAAGAGAATCACGCCGACTTGACTCAGTGTGATTCTACTAGAGAGTGAGATGAAATGCGTTTAGTGACAAATTACCCTGCGTAATCAAACAAATCACAGACTGAATCAAACAGCTGCTTTGTCGTTACGTTCAGTGTCGGTGTGATAAAAATGGTATCGTCACCAGCCACCACACCCAAGATACCTTCTGATTTGCCCAGAGAATCAAGTAACCGAGCAATAAGCTGCGCCGCCCCTGGTCCGGTATGAATCACTACCAGCGCGGCATTGTGATCTATATCTAGCACTAATTCACGCAGTGAACTTGATACGGTTGGTACACCGAGTTCAGCAGGAAGGCAGTAGACCATCTCCATTTTTGCGTTGCGAGTGCGTACCGCGCCAAATTTAGTCAGCATGCGAGATACTTTGGATTGGTTGATATTATCAAACCCTTCATTACGCAGGGCATCGACAATGTCACCTTGAGATCCAAAACGTTCTTCTTTTAATAGATTTTTAAAAGCACGAACCAGATTATCTTGCTTATCATTATTGTTGCGCATAGTTATCGTCTTCGATTAGCCATTTATTGCTGCATATTCTCGCATAGCTATGCAGTCATCGCCAAATTATCGTCCAAAAGTGTCTAAAAGGTCACTGTAAACTTTTATGTAAAACTTTGGTCGAATGGCAACTTAACTCTTTGTCGGTAAAGATAAACAAGGTCATAATTGCCATCTGTGCTGTAGCACGATTTTAGCGAATTGCGCGAGGTCGCAAAGCTAGCGTTAATTGATTGTAATCATATTGTGATTGCTATAGTTTTCTAGCTTAAAAATACCCTACACAAAAACATTTATAAGAGATTTATTCTCAAGGAGAACTACGATGAAAGTAGCTGTTATTGGTGCCGCTGGTGGCATCGGTCAAGCCCTAGCACTTCTACTTAAAAACCATCTTCCTGCTGGTTCCGATCTGGCGCTGTATGACATCGCACCGGTGACTCCGGGCGTTGCTGCCGATCTAAGCCACATTCCTACTCCCGTATCGATCAAAGGCTATGCTGGCGAAGATCCAACACCTGCGCTTGAAGGTGCGGATGTAGTCCTTGTTTCTGCTGGTGTCGCTCGTAAGCCGGGTATGGATCGCGCGGATCTGTTTAATGTTAACGCTGGCATTGTGAAAGCGTTGGCTGAAAAGATTGCGGTTGTCTGTCCAAAAGCCTGTGTGGGCATTATCACCAACCCTGTCAATACAACAGTACCTATTGCAGCGGAAGTCTTGAAAAAAGCAGGCGTTTACGACAAGCGTAAGCTATTTGGTGTGACAACGTTGGATGTGATCCGCTCAGAAACGTTTGTCGCGGCGCTAAAAGATAAAAACCCTAGCGAGATTATTGTGCCTGTGATTGGCGGCCACTCAGGCGTCACTATCCTTCCTTTGCTTTCGCAAATTGAAGGGGTTGAGTTCACGGCCAAAGAAGTGGAAGCCCTAACTAAGCGTATTCAAAATGCAGGCACCGAAGTGGTGGAAGCGAAGGCGGGTGGCGGCAGTGCAACACTGTCAATGGGTCAAGCGGCTTGCCGTTTTGGCTTATCATTAGTCAAAGCACTACAAGGTGAACCAGGTGTTGTGGAATGTGCCTACGTTGACGGTGGTAGTGAGCATGCTTCATTCTTTGCACAACCGATTAAACTCGGTAAAGAGGGTGTCGAAGAAGTGTTGAGCTATGGTGCATTGAGTGCCTATGAACAAGCCGCGTTAGATGGAATGCTGACAACACTGAAAGGTGATATTCAGCTAGGTGTTGATTTCGCCAAATAAAGAATAACCTTATCTTATACAAAAATGCCGCTTGCTCATCCAAGCGGCATTTTTTATGGTTTTTACCAATATTTTTGTATGATGATGCTTTGAACTGTGTAATATGCGGTTTTTTTTACTGAGCAGTGCATTATTTTCGTCGTGAACTTACAAACTTTTTGATCCCTAGCAATGAATTTGACTATTGACTCACTATCTCAGTGACCGCGATCACATAGGGATTGATGTCTGGTAAATATGTTCTCTAAAATAGCGCCTTCCTCTAATGTGTAAACACTCACTGGATAGTTCCCATGGATAATAAGCTTGGTTTGGGCTCACTGACAGCACTGGTCATTGGTTCAATGATTGGCGCTGGTGTTTTTAGCCTGCCACAAAACATGGCCTCAGTCGCCAGCCCTTTGGCGGTAATGATCGGTTGGGGGATCACCGGCGTTGGTATGATCTTTCTCGCGCTCTCTTTTCAACAACTTGCCATTCATAAACCTCATATTAATAGTGGCGTATTTGGTTTTGCTCGAGAAGGATTTGGTGACTTTGCGGGTTTTTGTTCCGCATGGGGTTACTGGTTTAGCGCCATGGTGGCTAATGTCTCTTATCTGGTAATTGTTTTTAGTACCTTAGGTATGCTGTTTGATACACCAGATAACGTGATGTTTGGGGCGGGTAATACGTGGCTTTCCATTGGGAGTGCATCGGTATTACTTTGGTTGGTGCATGCGTTGGTCAAAAAAGGAGTACAAACGGCCGCATTCATTAATCTGATTACCACCTTTGCTAAAATGATCCCTCTAGTGTTGTTCATCATTTGTGCCGCTTTTGCTTTTTCTTGGGACAAATTCACATTGGATTTTACAGGCTTACACTTCGGTGTTGGCCATGATCTGCTGGATCAAATAAAAAGCACCATGTTGATCACGGTATGGGTGTTCATCGGAATAGAGGGAGCGGTTGTTGTGTCAAGCCGCGCTCGCCACCGTGCTGATATCGGTAAAGCGACTATTCTCGGTTTGCTTACGGCGTTGACCATTTATGTATTGGTCACCTTATTGTCGATGGGCGTGATTAAACCGGTTGAATTGGCGCAATATCAGAACCCTTCAATGGCCAAAGTGCTGACGACTATTCTTGGTCCTTGGGGCGAGTACATTATCGGTGTTGGATTAATTATTTCGGTGTGCGGTGCTTTTCTTAGCTGGACGGTCCTGGCCTCCGAAGCGCCATTTTTATGTGCTAGAGATAAGATGTTTCCTGCCATCTATGCCCAGCAAAACGAAGCGGGGAGCCCAGTAAAAGCGTTAACTCTAACCAATATTTGCATTCAGGTCTCACTGATTCTGGTGATGTACGCAGGCAGTACCTACGATACGCTGCTGATCTTCGCTTCAGAAATGATCCTTGTTCCCTATTTTTTGATCGGCGCCTTTACGTTAAAGATCGCGATTGAACAGAAGAATAAAGGCAAACTTCTGGTAATAGGTTCTTGTGCCACCATTTATGGAATTTGGCTTTTGTATGCCTCTGGTTTGCACTATTTGATGCTCTCCGCGCTACTCTACTTACCTGGGCTCTATTTCTACATGAAAGCCAAACGAGAGCAGGGCATTCATCCTTTTCAAGGCAAAGAAAAGTTAGGAGCTTGTGCTTTAACGATCGTGGCTGTTTTTGCATTTGGCATGATTTGGCAAGGCGGGTTTTAAATAACGCTTAGAATCAAAAAGAGCCTCAATTGAGGCTCTTTTTGTAGCGGTGCATTTCTAGGCAAAGGTCGATTCTTCGTCCAAGCTAGCTGCTGTTCTACTTTGTCCTATTCACAGCCATATGAGCTAGAGCTATCAGGGCTTGTTTATATTCACTTTCTGGCAGGATAGACAGCTCATTGATCGCTTTATCGGCTTCTTCGAGCGCTTTGTTGGTTGTGTATTCAAGCGAGCCTGTCTGTTTCATTGCCGCTAGAATTGCATCCAGCTGTTCCATGCCATTGGCTTTTTCGATGGCCTCACGGATCATCTCTTTTTGTTCGGGTGTACCATGCTGCATTGCGTACAATAGAGGAAGTGTTGGTTTGCCTTCCGCTAAATCATCGCCCACATTTTTGCCCATTTCACTGCCATCAGAGGTGTAATCCATCACGTCATCAATGAGCTGGAAAGCCGTGCCAAGGTATTTACCATAGTTCTGTAATGCCGTTTCAATTTCAGGAGAAGCATTACTTAATATCGCACCAATCTGGGTCGCTGCTTCAAACAAACGCGCCGTTTTCGAGTAGATCACCTGTAGGTAATTTTCCTCGGTAGTGTTTGGATCATTACAGTTCATCAATTGTTGCACTTCGCCTTCAGCGATAACGTTCACCGCATCGCTCATCAGCTCAAGGATCCTTAACGATCCTAGTGTAGTCATCATTTGGAAGGAACGCGTGTAGATGAAATCCCCCACTAACACGCTCGCTGCATTGCCAAATGCCGCGTTCGCTGTTGCCTTGCCACGGCGCATATCCGATTCATCGACAACGTCGTCATGCAGCAAGGTTGCCGTGTGTAGGAATTCAATAAATGCAGCGGCAGTCGTGTGCGCTTCACCTTGATAACCAAGGGCTCGAGCCGACAAAATAGCCAGCAAAGGACGCAGACGTTTCCCACCTCCGCTGACGATGTAGAATCCTAATTGATTGATTAAAGATACATCAGAGTTGAGCTGAGCTTGAATCGTTTCATTCACTTTTGCCATGTCATCGGCAGTAAGCGTTTGGATAGCTTTAAAATCCATGGTTAATCCGGCTGAAGTTAGAACCTATAAGGTGTTGTGTTCTTCTATAATTCTCGAATAATACACTAAAAAACGTTGATTAATACAAGGCTTAAAGGCATGATTGCGCCACTTTTCATTGGCGATTAGCTTTTCGCCAATTTTTTCAAAATATGGCTTGTCTTGGGGTACTCATTCGCGTAGAATCTGCGCCCTATTGATGATTAGTTTAGCGCACACCCAAATTGCTCAAATAAAAAGCATACGGCTGTGCGGAAAGAGCGGAGTAAAATATGTACGCTGTTTTCCAATCTGGTGGTAAACAACACCGTGTAAGCGAAGGTCAAACTCTTCGTTTAGAGAAATTAGACGTTGAAACTGGTGCAACTGTTGAATTTGATAAAGTTCTACTAGTTGCTAACGGTGAGCAAATCACTGTTGGGGCACCTCTTGTTGAAGGCGGTAAAATTACTGCTGAAGTAGTACAACACGGTCGTGGCGATAAAGTTAAAATCGTTAAGTTCCGTCGTCGTAAACACTCTCGTAAACAACAAGGCCACCGTCAGTGGTTCACTGAAGTGAAAATCACTGGCATCAACGCTTAAGTAATTTAGGAGAGTTTAACAATGGCACACAAAAAAGCTGGCGGTTCTACTCGTAACGGCCGCGATTCAGAAAGCAAACGTCTTGGTGTTAAGCGTTTCGGTGGTGAATCTGTTCTTGCAGGTAACATCATCGTTCGTCAACGTGGTACTAAGTTCCACGCAGGCACTAACGTTGGTATCGGTAAAGACCATACTCTTTTCGCTCTTACTGAAGGTAAAGTGAAATTTGAAGTTAAAGGTCCTAAAAACCGTAAATTTGTTAGCATCGACGCTGAATAAATTTATACCTAACTGAACTCAAAAGCCCTGCCGTTACGGTGGGGTTTTTTATTTATCAGCCGAACAGAAAAGAAGACACTCTAATCACTAGAGTTTCTCCTTATGTGTTCCAATTGTGGATAAAACGAAGGATGATCACGGTCGATCCTGAATGTGTATCTGCTAGAATTTATATCATTGTGTGACAATGATATCGCAACGCAAAGAGCGTGGAGTAACAAATGAAATTCGTTGATGAAGCGATAATTAAAGTCGAAGCGGGTGATGGCGGTAACGGTGTCGTGAGCTTTTGGCGTGAAAAATTCGTGACGAAAGGCGGCCCTGATGGCGGCGATGGCGGCGATGGCGGCGACGTTTATATCCAAGCCGATGAAAACTTAAATACCTTGGTTGATTACCGATTCCAACGCTTTTACGCTGCTGAGCGCGGCCAAAATGGTGGCGGTGCTAACTGTACAGGTAAGCGCGGTAAAGACATTACTTTGAAGGTGCCTGTCGGGACTCGAGCGGTTGACATTCACACCAATGAAGTTGTGGGTGAAGTTGCAGAGCATGGCAAAAAAGTGATGGTCGCTAAAGGTGGCTGGCATGGTTTAGGTAATGCTCGCTTTAAGTCATCCGTTAACCGTGCACCACGCCAAAAAACCATGGGTAAAAAAGGTGAGGTGCGCGAATTACGCCTTGAGCTTTTACTGTTAGCTGACGTGGGTATGCTTGGCTTGCCGAATGCGGGTAAATCAACCTTTATTCGTTCTGTTTCAGCAGCGAAGCCAAAAGTCGCTGATTACCCCTTCACTACGCTGATCCCAAGTTTGGGTGTCGTGAGTGTGGTTCCTGAGAAAAGTTTCGTGATCGCTGATATTCCGGGCTTGATTGAAGGCGCGGCCGATGGTGCTGGTTTAGGTATTCGCTTCTTAAAGCACTTAGAACGTTGCCGAGTGTTGCTGCATATGATCGACATTCTTCCTATTGATCAAAGTGATCCTGCGCAAAATGCGCTGACCATCTTTGATGAGCTAGAGCAATACAGTGAAAAAGTGTCGCAAAAACCTTGTTGGTTGGTATTCAACAAAGTTGATCTGATGCTTGAAGAAGAAGCCGATGAAAAGATCCAAGAGATCTTAGATGCGCTAGCTTGGGAAGGGCGATACTTCAAAATTTCGGCAGTAAACCAACAAGGTACGGCGGATTTGTGCCGTGAGTTGGCTGACTATATGGAAACGTTACCTCGTGAGCAGGAAGAGCTCAGTGAAGCTCAGAAAGTCGATTTCATGTGGGATGATTACCATAAAGATGAGATGAACAGCCAAAATGTGATCACTGAAGATGGTGATGACTGGGATGATTGGGACGACGAAGAAGATGACGGTCACGTTATCTATGTTCGTGATTAATTTTCCTGAATGGATTGAGCCGCAATAATTATTGCGGCTTTTTTATAGCTAAATCATATTTAAAGCACCCAATTTCGGGCACACTATTGGGCTTTTAGGACGTTCGGAAAGGAATCATGACATCCAAACAGAGGCTTGTTTCTCGATTGATCGCCCAAGCTGGGCAAATGTTGTTGGCTCATGGTGCGGAAAGTACACTTGTGGGCGATATTATGCGTCGCATGGGAGCGGCGTGTGGCATGAGTGAAGTGGAAGTATCGCTCTCGGCGAGTTCACTTGTGCTAACCACGGTTTATGATGGCCATTGCATTACGACTGCGCGCCGTTGTCCTGATCGTGGGATCAATATGCGGGTAGTGACGCAAGTCCAGCGCATCTGCATCATGATGGAAAAAGGGATTTTAGATTATTCCCTTGCGCAGAAAAAACTCAATCAAATCAGCCCTGAACGCTACAACCGTTGGTTGGTTGTGGTAATGATTGGTCTTTCTTGTGCTGCATTTGCTCGTTTAGCTGGCGGAGATTGGACGGTGTTTACGATGACGTTCATTGCTTCTGCGGCGGGTATGATTGTGCGCCAAGAGATTGGGCATCGCCAATTTAATCCGCTCGTCAACTTTACGGTGACCTCATTTGTCACTTCGATCATTTCAGCGCAAGCTATCATCTACCAGCTAGGCAATAAACCAACCATTGTGATGGCTTCTTCTGTACTGATGTTAGTCCCCGGTTTTCCTTTAATTAATGCGGTCGCGGATATGCTTAAAGGTTATATCAATATGGGTATTGCCCGTTTTGTGATGGCAAGTTTGCTGACGTTGGCAACGAGTTTGGGCATCGTTGCGGCGATGAGCGTGACGGGTGTATGGGGGTGGTAGCGATGGATTGGATGAATTTATTACTCGGTTTAGCCAATGATATGTTTTTTGCTGCAATCCCAGCCGTTGGTTTTGCTTTGGTGTTTAATGTTCCTGTACCAGCCCTAAAATATTGTGCGTTAGGTGGTGCGATTGGTCATGGCTCACGTTACTTAATGATGCAATTTGGAATTCCCATTGAGTGGGCGACTTTTTTTGCTGCAACTATCGTTGGAATGATTGGCGTGCGTTGGTCGCGTAAATTTTTAGCTCACCCTAAAGTGTTTACTGTAGCGGCTTTGATCCCAATGGTTCCCGGGGTTTTTGCCTTTAAAGCGATGATTGCAATGGTTGAAATTAACCATCTTGGTTTTACGCCAGAGCTGCTGGCGATACTGATGGATAATTTTTTAAAAGCGATGTTTATTATCGCGGGCTTAGCGGTTGGCCTTGCGGTTCCGGGTTTGTTATTCTATCGGCGCAAACCCATAGTGTAAGGGCATGGGCTATTTTTCGTGATGACACTTTAGGATCTTATTTATGATCATCAGCATGATTGCCGCGATGGCAGACAACCGGATTATTGGTAAAGACAATCAAATGCCATGGCATTTACCGGCCGATTTTGCATGGTTTAAACGCTGTACATTGGGCAAACCAGTGATCATGGGGCGAAAAACTTATGAGTCTATTGGTCGCCCGTTACCCGGTCGCCATAATATCGTGATCAGTCGTGATGCTTCATTGGCAATTGAAGGGGTGAGTATTGTCTCTTCGATTGAAGAAGCCATTGAGGTTGCGGGTCATGTGGATGAAGTGATGATCATTGGTGGCGGCTCTATCTATCAAGCCTGTATGCCACAGGCCAATAAACTATACCTCACCTTTATTGACTTAAATATTGAGGGAGATACGCAATTTCCCGAGTGGGGGAGTGAGTGGCAAGAAGTTCATCGTGAAATGTATCAAGCGGATGACAAAAATGCTCACAACATGCAGTTTGTGGTTTTTGATAAGCAATAGAGGATTTCGGATCGATATTAAGCAACGATCCGAATCTTTTTATTCGTTAGCCTTTATGGGTTAACGCTGGTTGAGTGAAGTAGTGTTTATCTTCCCAGCGTAGTATGGTCAAACATCCTCCCCACACACAGCCAGTATCAAGCCCTATCACTTCGTCGCTGCGGTAACCTTCTAACGCAGCCCAGTGGCCAAAGAGGACTGTTTTATCGAGTTTAAGGCGTTTGGGTAGGGCAAACCACGGTAACAATTCTTCATCTTTTATTTCTTGAGGAGGAAGTTTGCACGCCATATCAAGACGCCCATCAGCAAAGCAAAAACGCATCCGAGTATAGGCATTGATGGTATAGCGATAGCGGTCAATCCCTTCTAGCTTCGAGCTCCACATATCAGGTGTGTTGCTGTACATCTGCTCGATAAGCCAACGCCAACGATCGCTTTGTAAAATACTTTCGACTTCTTTTGCTGCTTGACGTGCAGTTTCAAGATCCCACAGAGGAGAAATCCCCGCATGGCACATAACAAAGTCAGCATGTTCAGCGAGGAGCGGTTGATGGCGCAACCAAGTGAGCAGCTCTGTTGCATCGTTCGCTTGTAATATGGGTAAGGTTTTATCACGAGGTTTACATGGGTGGATGCCCAGCGAGACGGCCAGTAGGTGAAGATCGTGATTGCCTAGAACGATACGCGCCGAACTACCCAATTGTTTGATAAAACGTAGCGTTTCTAGAGATTTAGGGCCTCTTGCTACTAAGTCGCCAGCTACCCACAGTGTGTCTTGTTGTGGTTGGAATTGCACTTGAGCCAATAAACACTGTAGTTCGTCAAAACAGCCTTGAATGTCGCCGACAATATAGTTCGCCACGGCTACCTCTTTTAATTTAAAACATTAGGAATAGCGAGACGAAAAGGCTCAATTTCAACAATAAATTCAGCGTCCGCTTCATCTAACATAATGTAATGACCTTGCATAACACCGACTGGCGTTTCCAACGCCGTACCACTGTTATAGCGGTACTCATCATTGGGCAAGATAATCGGTTGTTCCCCGACCACGCCATCACCTTCCACAGACATCTGTTTGCCATTCGCATCGGTAATTAACCAACGGCGGCTCATCAGCTGTACCTGCTGGTTGCTGAGATTACGGATGGTGATCACATAGGCAAAGATATAGCGGTGTAAATCGGGATTGGACTGCTCGGGGAGATACTGGGTATGGACTTGGATTTTGATACAAGGTTCAGAGATATCCATGTTAACTCCTTGTTTTTATAGATGAGCGATAGACATTGGCCGTTTATCGCTCAATCGTTATTAGGCGTGATGAGCGTCTAACCAGTTTGCCATAGCAACAAACTGTTCAAGTGTTAGGTTTTCCGGGCGCATGCCAGGGTTGACCCCAAGTTCTTCTAGCGTTTCCACCTCAATCAAACCTTTGTAGCAGTTGCGTACGGTTTTACGACGTTGGTTAAAACCATCTCGGCAGACACGCTCTAACCATTTCATGTTTGTCGTTGGATGCGGCAGTACTTCATAAGGCACCAAACGCACCACGGCTGAATCAACTTTCGGTGGCGGCACAAAAGCCGTTGGCGGAACTTCCAACACAGGAACCACTTTGCAGAAATACTGCGTCATAACCGTTAAGCGCCCGTAAGCTTTACTGCCGGGACCGGCAGCTAAACGGTTGACCACTTCTTTTTGCAGCATGAAGTGCATATCTTGAATATCTTTATGAAATTCAAATAAGTGGAACATTAATGGCGTTGAAATGTTGTATGGCAAGTTGCCGAAAATGCGCAGTTTATTATTCGGCTTCACCAACTGCGTGAAGTCAAAGCGCATCGCATCGCCTTCGTGAATCGTCAATTTACTCGATAATTCTGGGTGGTTGCGCAGGCGCTCAGCTAAGTCACGGTCTAGCTCAATAACAGTGAATTTATCCACTTCGCGGCCGACTGGCTCAGTTATCGCTCCAAGACCGGGGCCGATCTCAACCAAATTTTGTCCCGGACGAGGGTTAATCGCAGAGACGATGCCATCAATAATGTATGGATCGTTTAGGAAGTTTTGACCAAAACGTTTACGCGCTTTGTGCCCTAAGTGGACATCATTTCTCATAGTTTTCTCGAAATTAATTAGGTTTCTTTTCTACCAAGTCAATCGCGTAGGCGAGTGCTGTTCTAAAGCTCCCTGTATCCGCAAGCCCTTTCCCTGCCAATTCGAGTGCGGTGCCATGATCGACCGATGTTCTTATAAAGGGTAGACCAAGAGTAATATTTACTGAACGACCAAAACCTTTGTACTTTAATACGGGCAGGACTTGGTCGTGATACATGCCTAAAACAGCATCGGCATCTTGCAAGTATTTGTCATTGAAGATGGTGTCGGCTGGTAGTGGGCCAATCAAATTAATGCCATCTTGCTGACGAATTTTTTCTAGTGTTGGAGTGATGGTTTCTATCTCTTCACGGCCCAGACAGCCATCTTCTCCCGCGTGTGGGTTTAAACCACACACATAAATTTTGGGTTGAGCAATGGCAAATTTTTTCACCAAATCTTTATGCAAAATAGTGATGATTTTTTCTAACCGCTCGACCGTTACTGCCTTTGATACATAAGCCAGTGGAATATGTGTTGTCACTAGCGCGACTCTCAACCCTTCTGTTGCGAGCATCATAACCACCAGTGGAGTATTCGATTTTTCAGCAAAGAATTCAGTGTGGCCGCTAAATGCAACGCCAGCTCGGTTGATCACCCCCTTGTGCACAGGGCCGGTGACAATAGCATCAAATTCATCATTCATACAGCCTAAAGCGGCTCTTTCTAATGTATTTAATACATAATGTCCATTGGCTTCATTCAGTTTCCCCGTTATCACCGGTGCGCCGAGGGGAATATGATCCACTACTAACCGTCCCGCTTGCTGTGGTTTTGGTGCAGAGGTGACTGAGTAGTCTTCCAATATAACGTCAATATTGAGCTCTTTAGCGCGCTCTGCAAGCAAGCTTTTGTCCGCGCATACCACCAGTTGATGTGCCCAATCTTCTTTTGATAAGGCCAGCACCAAATCTGGGCCAATACCCGCGGGCTCGCCAGCGGTAACCACGATGCGTTTAATTGTCATCTTGGTTGTCCTGTATAATTTCGACAAAGGCACTGGCACGCATTTCTTGTAGCCATGCGCTGGCTTCTTCATTGAATTTTCGATTAAAAAGAATGCGATAAGCTTTGTTTTTCAGTGCAGAGTCGGTGCGGTCGACTTCACGGCGATCAAGCACTTCGACAATATGCCAACCATGAACGGTTTTAAAGGGTTCGCTGATTTGCCCAACCGATAATGTTTCGATTTGATGTTGAAACTCCGGCACGTACAGCTCCGGTGTTTGATAACCCAATTCGCCATTTTGTGCCGCAGAGCCGGGATCTTGGCTGTATTGCTGCGCCAATTCACCAAAGGTCGCTTCACCTGCCTTAATGCGACGAATGAAGTCATGTAGCTCTTTTTGTACGCCGTCATCGCTTAAAATGACCGTGGGTTTGATTAAAATATGGCGTGCATTAACTTCCGTGACCGCGACGGTTTCTAATCCTTTGACGTCATCAATTTTAAGAATGTGGAAACCGACGCCACTGCGAAATGGCCCAATAATAGAGCCTTTGTTTTGCATTTTGATTTGGTCGGCAAAAATTGTCGGCATTTCTTCTTTGCGCATCCAGCCCCAATCACCACCTTGCAGCGCTTTCGGACCTTTTGAATAGGTGTAAGCCATGGTGCTGAAATCTGCTCCTTGGTTGAGTTTTTCGACTAAGGTTTTGGCTTGCTGTTCTACTGCGGCCTTATCTTGAGTGTCGTCAACACGCAGTTGGATGTGGCTGATTTTATATTGCACCGTTGCATTGGTTTCTTGCGCAAGAATATTAGCTAAGTTGTCCACCTCGTCCGGTAATATATTGATCCGGCGACGAACTAAAGCATTGCGCGCTTCACTTGCTGCAATTTCTTTACGTACTTGTTCGCGAAATTCGGCATAAGTCAGCCCTTCAGCAGTAACAGAAGCGTTAAGCTGTTCCAGGGTTTGATTATTGTTTTTCGCGATGTCGGCGATAGCGTCACTGAGTCTGTTATCGTCAATGCGAACGCCAATGCGTTGTGCTTCTTGTTGCTGAATGGTATCAATAATCAATTTTTCAACCACTTGCTCACGCAGCACTGTGTCTTCGGGTAGCGTTTGACCATTTTTCTTTGCATTAATGGTCAAGGTTTTTAATGCACCATCAATGTCACTCTGTAAAATAACGCCACTATTGACGATGACAGCGACGCGATCGAGCTCAACAGGAGTAGCGTATGCGGTGTTTAGGCTTAATGTTGCCATCAATCCAATCAGTGTGTGTTTCCACAATTTCATTTGTAGTCCTATCAAAATGAGCAAGGGCCTTTACGCTTAAGCAAAGGCCGAATAAATTAGTTGTTTAGGAAAAATGGACGACCATAACTTAATGAATTTCCAGCGCTGTCTACGCCCGTCATTCCGGAACCTGCACCAATCGTGGTGCCAAAACCGACAATACCAAAGTTCAAACTAAAGTTATTTTCGTAGAGTGGCGTAGCATTAGGGTCGGTAACAAAATCACCATCCCATTTCCGCAGTTGATTACTATAAGTAAAACCAATATACCAACAATCTGAGGTGTAGCTTAGGTTAGCCAGCCACTCTAAGTTCTTTTCTGTGGTTAAATCGTAGAAGTACTGTCCGCTAGCATTCCATTTTTGGGAAATCTGATACCCAGCCAGTAAACCGGCTTGTGAAATACCCTCTTTGGTTATTCCACTAGTATTGAAGTCCACGGTGTTTTTAATGTAATCGTAAGTTACATAGCGGTAGTTGGTTTGAATATAGCCAGAGCCAACCCGATACTCTAGGGTACTGTTGGCGAGCTGCATCGTACTGCTGTCTATGTCGTACTGAACCCCGCCATGGTAGAAGAGTAAATCATCATAGTTGAAGTCCATTTCGACGGCCCAAGCCGAATAGTTGGAAGTGTTGGCTGAATTATCTCCCTCATTAGGGGAGGAATTCTTGAGATCTTTTTTGAGGTAAAAAATCTGGCCAAAAGAGATATTTAAACGTTCTTTATACTGATCGTCGAAAAACCGTGAAGAGGCACCGTAGCTGATCTGATTTGCTGGGGCAATATAATCGACACCACTGTATTTACGGCTGCGGAATAAACCATAATAATCGGTTTGCAGTAGCGTTGTATCGTACAACCCGATATTGCGCTGATCTTCTCTCGGTACGTACAGGTACTGAATCTGCGGCTCAAGTGTCTGCGTATAATCATCAAACAGAACCGTATCTCTTTCCAGTACTAATCCCGCATGAGTTCTAAATTCCGGAATGATGCGTGAAACGCTCTCTTTTAGGTCTTTATAATTATCCGAATTGAGGTCAACACCGCTGAGATCTTGTTGGTAATAAGTACCAAGCACTCGCGCTTCGGTTGTCCAAGTGCCCCAGGTGTTACTGAGAGGAATAGTAAAGCCCGGTTCAATGTGCGCTCGGGTGGCTGCAGGTTTTCCTCTTGCATCGGTTTCAAAACGCGATAGATGGCTCACCATATCAAAGTTCAAATACGGTAATAATTCGGGGGCATAGTAATTAAACGCAATCTGTGGCATCAAGCGATAGGGTTGGTTGGTGCTAGTTTTGTCTTCTGTAAGCAGCTGAAAGTCGCGAACCAGTATCGATGAATCCCAATTGTGGGTCCGGTAGGTGGCTTTACCTTCTTGGATAAGCTGACCATCTTCTCGGTTACCGATACCTGAGTCTAAGTCACTAAAGTAGCTAATGTCACTGACTTGAGAGTAGTCAATTTCAAACTTCCAAGCTTGGTTGAAAATACCACTGTGTTGGTATTGGAAGCCCCAGCGGCTGCCCTTTTCCGGATGTTTTTGATCATCAGGTAAATATTCAGATTTAATGTTACCTGTACCAAAATCATTCAGATAACGGAATTCACTGTTTAATTGCGTACCGCGTTCTTGCATATATTTAAAGGTCGTTTCTAGGTCATAGTTTGGCGCTAAGTTCCAATAAATAGGTACTTGGGCTTCAAAACCATCGCTAGAACCGTAAGAAACGGTAGGGTATAAAAATCCCGTTTTACGTGTGTCGCCAATCGGCACCGTAAGAAATGGCAGATAAAAAATCGGAATATTTTGAATCTCGAAGCGCGGATTATAAAAAGTGGCTTGCTCTTCATTTTGGTCAATATCAATGCTGGATGCTTTCAATCGCCATGCATTATTGCCTTCAGGGCAAGAGGTAATCGAACCATCTTCTATCTCATAAACGGCCTTACCCGTTTTGGAAATATACACAGCTTCACCGCGGCCGGGTTCACACAAAAATTGATATTTTGTGTTCTCTAATGTCATTAAATCCGTATTAAGATTGTTGGTGGCTTTGTCAGAAATGGTCCTTACTTCACCGTCACTGAAGTTGACATTACCTTGCGCAACCACAATATTATCTTTCTGATGCAGGGTAACGGTATCCGCTAGAATGCGTTTTTTACCTTGAACAACGACCACATTGCCTGAGTAGTTTGCGCGTTCACCGTTCACGGCTTCTAGCGTATCAGCCTCGACATTAATCGGTTGCTGACTTGAGTTTTCTGCTTCAGGTTCGTTGATCAAACATTGATCTATAGCGGGCATTTCCTGCACACTATTGTCTAACATAGCTTCTGCTTGAGTCTGTGGCACAAAAAGAGCTGCGCTAATTGAAGCGGCTAACAAGGTGCGGGAAAAACATGACATCGAGTTGTACTATCCTGTTTGAACTTGATTGATTCGGAAGATGGATGGCCGAATGTAAAATAAAACGTTTCTTATCATAAAGGAAATTGAAGCTCCCGGCACTATCAGACCGCTTTACTCCTGAAAAATTCATAGATTGAGAGCACATAATGCATATTTTTGGCAAAATTCTTGGCGCTTTTTTTGGCTTCTTATTTGGAGGACCGTTTGGCGCATTTTTTGGTTTGTTTCTCGGGCATCAATTTGATAAAGCTCGTCGTTTGAATCAAGCGGGGTTTAAAACTAGCTCATTTGGTTCTGGGCCAAGCCAAACTGAGCGACAAGACGAATTTTTTAAAGCCGCTTTCGCGGTCATGGGCCATGTTGCTAAAGCGAAAGGGCAAGTTACCAAAGAAGAGATCCAGCTAGCTACCATCATGATGGAGCGTATGAACTTACATGGTGAGCAACGTAAAGCGGCTCAAGATGCGTTTCGTGAGGGGAAAGAGAGTGGCTTTCCTTTAGAGGAAGTGTTGGAGCGTGTGCGCCTTTCGACGGGTGGACGCTTTGACTTGTTGCAATTTTTCCTCGAATTGCAAATATCAGCCGCGTTTGCCGATGGGGATGTTCACCCTAGCGAGCGCAATGTACTGCACAAAATCGCTCGTAGTTTAGGTTTCTCATCCGATCAACTGGAAAGACGCTTGCGTATGCAAGAAGCGGCCTTTCGTTTTCAACAAGGCGGAAATTTTGGTGGCCAACAGCAAGGCTACCAGCAATCTGGGCAGTGGCAACAAGCCGCGCAAGCTGAACGCCTCACTGATGCTTACGATGTGTTAGGCGTGAGTGAAGATGCGGATGCTAAAGAAATTAAACGTGCCTATCGCAAATTGATGAATGAGCATCACCCAGATAAATTGATGGCCAAAGGCTTACCACCAGAGATGATGAACGTTGCGAAAGAAAAATCGCAAGAGATCCAAAATGCGTACGATTTGATTAAGAAAGAGAAGGGTTTTAAGTAACCGGCTATCGTGAATTACCGCGAACGTTCCAATCGATTGAGCTGGTGCAAACTGGCTCTTTTTATTATGAGCATACGCAAGACACAAAAAAAGCCAAGTTTGAAAACTTGGCTTTAGAAAGTGGCTCCCCCTGCAAGACTTGAACTTGCGACATACGGATTAACAGTCCGCCGTTCTACCGACTGAACTAAGGGGGAACAGAATGTTTGCTTATCTTATGCAGATAAATGGTGCCGACTACCGGAATCGAACTGGTGACCTACTGATTACAAGTCAGTTGCTCTACCTACTGAGCTAAGTCGGCGCCGAATCAATAAGCAGTGCTCATTGATGAAAAGTGGCTCCCCCTGCAAGACTTGAACTTGCGACATACGGATTAACAGTCCGCCGTTCTACCGACTGAACTAAGGGGGAACAGGTTTTAAAGAATGGTGCCGACTACCGGAGTCGAACTGGTGACCTACTGATTACAAGTCAGTTGCTCTACCTACTGAGCTAAGTCGGCACATTTTTATCTTTAAATTTATTGTCTGTGCTAGGCACCAACAATTTAGAAACTGTGGTGCCCGGAGGCGGAATCGAACCACCGACACGAGGATTTTCAATCCTCTGCTCTACCGACTGAGCTATCCGGGCG
>NZ_CAWNIB010000244.1:0-23583 GCF_963874405.1 Vibrio sp. V08_P9A1T1 | reverse complement strand
AGATCTATAACGTGGTAATGAATACTTTTGAAATATTTCTCGGTACTGATTTTTATTATCGAGAAGGAAAACAACTCTTACATGTTCCATATCACTTGTCGTTAAAATCGATCGTAGCCAACCAGCAAGCGAAGTATCTAATAGAGCGTCGCAGTTGGTAAACCAAACCCAAGTCGGTTGTTCATTGTTCCTGATGATATTTAAGATTTGTGACGAATTTCTATAATTCACCCCTAAGGTAAGAAGGTCAATGTAAACCGTATTTACACCTATTCTATGATTAATTTCATTGTACGTTTCCTGGAGCTTTTCGCCACACTCATTGGTGAACGTATGGAGCCTCATAATGCTCAACAGCCAGCATCCATGTATTAAGCGTTCTGCCGAACCTACAGGCCACATATCAAGATTAGGGAGAAAAAACTGTGGAGTTGCGTTGTATTTCAAGCTATCACCTCTTTTAATCACAGCAAGTGTAGGAGCGTCGTAGTTAAGGATGTTGACACGTTTGTCATTAACCGTGTCATGTCCAATAAACGGCATATGTATTTTCCTTCGCAGCGTAGCTTCATGTTTCTCATGTCAAAATACTATCTCAAGATAGTATTTTGATTACGGCAACAGGTATGTTTGTATGTGTATGTTTGAGAGCCCTCGAAAAGTTGCTTTTGGATTAACAGTTGTGACGATAGGACTGAAAATTACGTCGAAAAGCAACCTAAAAAGCCTCTTTTGATAGCAGTTGACACACAGACTAACGAAACTATCATAAAAGATGGAATACCGCTCAAAGTCGGTCGTTGATAGCTAGTCATCGTTACCAAGAAATAGCATAAACCACTTCAAAATACTTACAGCCGAATGGCTCTACATAGTTAACCCATCTGGGGGATGTGACCCCTGATAGGGCACTCCTCCGCCTGAAATCTAACAGAACGGAGGAAACATCATGTTTCTATTCTTATTGTTTGCAGCGTTGTGCTGCTGCATTGCTGTATGCGTTTTGCGCTGCACAATGCTTCTTACCTGCGATCAGCCAAAGGTCTCAGCTTCTAGGCTCCCTCCTGAGCCAGTCAAAAGTGCTCGATCTCCTCCTGAGCAACAACCTGTAACTGATGTTGCTATTGCTGTGGAGCTGATGCTTCGCCCCCGTCTCTGTCTACCGTCAGGGAACAGAGACGGGGGGCTAGCCACCCGACGAAAGCCTTGCGCCTCAACGGCGCTAGGCTTTCGACCCGCGCGGGAAAACGCGCGAAAAATCCCGGCTTCGCCGGGTCCTTTCCAGTATTGGGAAGGAATCAGAGACGATGACATCAGCCGGATCTGCCGTCAGTTTGCCATTTCAGGCAGGCCAGACGGTTGAGAGCAGAGCCCCTGCCATAGCAATGTTTGGTCGTAATAAAGTAGACGTGGGCATCGTCTTATCTGCCCTTTGAAGCGGCGAGAACCGCTTAGCCAGCAGCACGCAGAGCTGCCATCAAAAACTGCATATCACTTAACACCAGTTAGGGGCATGGCTAATGAGGACAGAACAACTAAGAGGGGAGCATCAGTGCGATGTGAACGAACGAATCCGGATGCCAAAAATTTTGGCCTTAAAAGTCGTGACATGGGCTATGCCGGGTTAAATGCGCTGAAAGAAGAGTACAAGTCATTTGAGTCTATTAGCACGATCCATGACCGCTGGAATGTATTTTGTTCCTGGGTCAAAACTGAACAGGGAATTAAAGATCTTAGAAAAGTTGAAGTTTCACACTTAATGCAGTACGCGGATCATTTAAGAGATCGTTTTGAAAATGGTGAGATAAAAGCATCAACTGCACAAAACTATTTAAGTGCGGTTAATAGAGTAATGGAAATCGCTCGTGGAGATAATAAGGTTCGTGTTGATCCAGTAAAACAAGGTGATTTACCTAAGCGGAGTGGCATCAGTGAAGGGGACAAAAGTATTTCTCAGGAGCGTCACGATAAAGCAACTTACATTGCAACTGAGCGAACTGGAGTATTGTTAAATTTGCAACGAGAACTAGGTCTCAGGTTTGAAGAGTCTGCAAAATTAAATGCAGATAAAGCTCTGGTTCAAGCCCAGAGTAAAGGATGTGTAGAAATAAGAGACGGAACGAAAGGAGGTCGCCCTCGTTTTGTTCCTATTTTTGAGCAATCACAAATTAAAGCGCTAGAGCATGCCAGGGATATTCAAAATGGTCGCAGTATGATCCCAGCCGAACAGAGCTATAAAGAGTTTCGGCAGGATGCTTACAAAGAAGCGGCAAGATTGGGTGTTAAATTCCACGGTGAGCGTCATGCGTATGCTCAAAATAGGTATGAGAAATTATCTGGTGTGAAATGTCCAGTCAAAGCGGGAATAAAACATGGCAACGCACATCATAAATATATTTCCAGAGAAAAGGGAATTAGCGTTGAAACAGCAAAGTCTCTTGATCGTGAGGTCAGGATGCAAATAGCAAGAGAACTGGGTCACGGTCGTGTCGACGTGACAAATTCGTACTTGGGGTGAGCGGATATGGAAAAATGGATTAAAGAACGGTCGCATTCATATCTACGCCACGGTGGTAAGCAGACAAGGAGAGCTCAGATCCGGCTGCTGGTAAATGCGTGCAATGACATTGCGGCCAATGAACCAGGGGTGAGTACACCACCTCAAATCGGTCGGGCACATATCCACCGATACTATGCCAGAAAGTCAGATCTGACACAGAAAACACTGGCGACTCACTTTTATGCTTTTCGTGTGCTCTGGCTGGTGCTGCTAAAGCGCCCCGGAGATCCACCGAGACCTCCGGAACTGTGAATTCATTACATGAAGTATATGTCACGCTCACGGTTAAATTCACGAAGGATAGATGATGCTTCGGAAGGGTGTTCCATCGGCGTGATCAGAGTTTTCCAGAACTCTTCGTCAAACGAACGCTCCAGGTACAAGTAACGGCAAATCTTGATGAGATCGACGCGATCCCATTCACTACCATAGCCACCGCGAACGCCTAGCTCATCTTCCAGGGCATAGAAAGTCAGTTCTTCTTTGGCGTCCCATGCTGTACATAAGCGATCAAATAGCCGTTGCACTTTGTCTTTTGGGGTCTTGAAGAACTCGGCATAGGGTTCATGAGGCATCCTGATCACACTACCATCGGTGTCTTGTAGGAGCGGATAGGTGCCAGACTCCCAAGCGTGCAGGTAAGAGTCAGAAAACTCGTTATGATGCACGCCCAGATTCATGATTTGCAGGCGCTGCTGGATGAATAGTGCTTCCATTGCTGTATTGTCGGTCATAGGTACTCCAGAGGTTAATTATCCCTATGTTATATGGAGGGTAAAGTTGCTGATTTCAATGACGGACTGGATTCACTTTCACATGTGAAAGTCGCTGTTCTGACTGAGCTGAGACGTAATTGGTGTTCAAATGGGGTTAATCGCTTTCTTGGGGGGAGGGATGCTGAACAGTTTGTCGCCCAAAAGGGCAGTTGGAGCGATTTGTCTAAGTAGGACAAGCTGTTATCTTGGAAGTTCATTCAGCTCTTGTAGTTGATGAGTGCGATAGCTGGTCGCCAAAAACAAACAGCAAGTTAACTTTTTGAACCCACTCGGGAGCTAATCCCTTGTGGGGATAGCTCCCTCAAAAATATGAGGTGAAGCTATGTCTGCAACCACTTTCTTCTTAATTATGATCGTTACCGTCGCACTGTTCTCGGTTTCAGCATCTCTGCTCGCTCGCGGAATGCTGTATATGCTCAAAGCTGCGTTTGGTCTTTTTAAGAAGCGGCCTGTAAAGGCCGTTATGCCTACCCAAGTGAGTGACAACTCTGTTGTTGGTGAGTGGCTCAGCCGCGAGCCTAAAGCTCACAAAACGCCTTGCGCTTTCATCGAGTCTGCGCCGATTGACGGCCAGATCGTTCGTGGATCACGCCACTTATCAGGGGTTAAGCGCTGCCTAGAGGTGTCCTAATAAGTCTGTTCTATTTGAATGTTGAGGAAGTTACGATGCAACGACTGATTTTAGTCTATTAGTCGATAAATTAATTAAATCAAATGCAACCCTGCCGGGAAAAATCCCGGTGGGGATTCCCGGCCTAACCGTATTAGGAGACTGTTATGTCGGTACAAACTCAATGCGTTATGCGCAAGTATGATGTTGTTGGCACTATGTTTTACGCTTTCAACAATCACAAACATCAGGAACTGTTTTCAGAGACGATTTCAGCGACATCTCACGATGAAGCTGAAGATCATTACCGAGAGCTGGTTGCTGAACAATGTGAAATGCGGTCGCTGAAACTGGATCGAATCGAACTGAAATTTGTTATCGACTTGGATGCTGCTGAAAGCGGAGAATCCTGGGAGAAAGTTTTCGGTGTCGATGAAGCTGCTCATTGATCGTGAAAAAAGCCGGGTTTCCCGGCTTTTTTCGTTTCTGATTTAGCGTTCGTAGATGGTGACAAGTGTTCTAATGCCCTGATCATTTAGTACTAGGAAGTAGAGCTCACTGCTCGGATGGCCCCATTCCTCAATATTGTCAGCGGTGCCGTACTTTTGGGCTTTGCGACGACGCTCTCGTTCCGCAAGAGGGTAAATGCGAAGCTCCGGGTTCTGGATGCGTTTGACCAGTGACAGCCACGGGGCTTTAGGCTTGCCTGAGGTTATCCGCTCGCTGTATCGTGATACAGCGTGAGCTGTTACCAAGACCGTGCCCATTGCAGGTGTTTCGATAGCATCAAAGGTGCCTGCATATCGCTTTCGTTCAGCCAGCAGTAGTTCTGTAGCCTCTTCCTCAATGTTGGCCATGTACTCTGTTTTAGTGGAGACCTCGATCTGCACTCCTGCCAAACGAGATTGTAGGAAGGCCGAAAACTTTTGGGCGCACTTTTTGTCAGATCTTCCCCGTGCCAGTTTCTTGATGGCACCTTTTGATACAACCAGTTTGTAGCCTCTTCCTGTTCCTGGGACTCGGCCAAAAACTTGTTTTTCGAGCAGCAGGTAGCGAATGGCGCATAACTCGCAGAGTAGGGCGCTATCGTTGCTTTCAAAATCGAGGGTGACATTGAGTATGCCTTTTCGTTGGGTACCCACACGCCAAAATACTCGGCTCTGAATGCTACTAAGTTGTTCTGATACGGTCGTTAATGTCATCATAATTTTGTTCAATTGAGGAACTGGTATGCAGCGTTGCCAGTTCCGCCCTTATATGGTTTCAGTTAGCTTTGAGGAGTTACGAACATAAGCTGTTGACCATGTTCATAAAGCACCGGATAAGGTAGTGTTTGCCCATCCTTAAAGACGGTATTAGGAGGAAAGTACATAGCTGACCATGCAGGGAGGTTGGCACTTAACTGCCGATAGAATTCATCTACCGGAAAGGAAACCTTTTCAGTTGTCTGCTGGAAAATAATTCGGCTGTATTGACTAGGGTGATTAGAATCTAGAATAAAACTTGCACCTGGCCCAGAAGTGATAAATTCAGGTGTTTGCCAATCATTTATCCGAGCAACGTGAGTTGCAATTACGCAATGCTCAGGTTTGCAGCCGAACTGAGGCGCATCCACTGTCCATATATTGATATCCCAGCCATTCAGTTTTGGCATCGTAATACCTTTATCGGCCAGTTTTTCAACGATCATTCCCATATTCTGGGCTGTATTTATTAGGCTTGCATCCACAAGTTCCTCGAACTTGATACGTGCATCATCTGTATTAGTAGCTTCTGTTTTGGGCATCCAGGCCATTAACGATGGGCGAGCGGACGGGTTATCAGGTGTCGCCATGATATTTCCTGCATTGAATGCTAGAGTCTGAGCGCCAGTCATCCCAGACAATGGCGCATCGAGTGAAGTTAGTAGGGCTGTTGCATTTAGTGCGCGAAGCAAAAGTGATTTTTTGTAGGAGTTAGTACCATCTGAGGAGTCTTGTAAATCTTGATCGTAAATCCCGCCAGCTCTAGCAATGTTTAGTGCTCTACTCTGTTGTGTATCGTATTGCTTTGGTGATACAGCGCAGCCGTTTAAAAAGAGGCTGCAAATGATAGTTGATAATAACAGTGTCAATTTGTGGTTCATTCGTCATTCTCCATTTTGTGAGATTTATTTCATATATAACATCTCATGGAAAACCATAAACGCAAGTCTAAGAAAGTGGCTTTTTCAAATGTTTTTAACCTGTCACGAAAGAACAATTTAAAGTTAATCCCGATTGCTCCCAAAGTGGGCAATTAGAGCGCTAAGGAATAGCGCTAATGATTGAGAAAATAGAAACTCAAATTCGGATGGAGAGTTTCTATTATGCGGAAAACAATTTTGGCGGCGATTATCGCTGCATCGACAGTAACCGCCCCGGTTTCCGCCGGGGGACTACAGTCTGAAATGGATCGCTTATTCAATGAAATGAGCAATACCACTTTGCCTGGTGTTCATGAGTCACAGCGTCGCGGAGTCTTCACTGGGGGGCGCTATACCGTTAAGTCACGCATCTATGAGCAGAACCTTGTTTCCTTTACTCCACCATCCTGGAAGGCGGGATGTGGTGGGGTTGATATGTTTGGCGGGTCGTTCTCATTTATTAACGCTGAGCAGCTAGTCACGATGATGCGAGCAGTTGCGGCCAACGCGAAAGGTTATGCGTTCCAGTTGGCTCTGGATAACGTTTTCCCGGATGGAGCGAAGTGGATGGAGAACTTTCAGAAAAAGGTTCAAGCATTAAACCAGCACTTAGCGAATAGCTGCCAATTGGCGCAAGGGATTGTTAATGACGCGACGTCAGCATTTGATATTCAGCATAAAACCAAGGCATCTATAAAGGCAACTGGGGCTGGGCTTTATGACGATATGTTCGGTTCGGTACAAGAACAAGACGGGGAAACTCCACTACGGAAATTGAAGAATAACGATCCAGCCAAATATCAAGAAATGATCGGTAATATTGTTTGGAAGCAACTGAAAGTTAACTCTGTAAGTACCTGGTTTCAATATGGTGACACTGCCCTGCTTGAGGCGATGCTTTCACTTACTGGTTCGGTGATCGTTGGCGATTTGGTGGCAGATGCCAGTGGAGGTGATACCAACCCTGTCTCACGCCTCCCAGGAGGCTTAGTCTCCCTTTCAGATCTTGTAGGCGGCGGTCAAGTTAAAATCTATGACTGTGACGATGATTGCTTGGCTCCAGCGAGACAAACTGTCACCTTAACTAGCGTTCGTCAAAAAATTTATGAAGCGCTCACAGGAACAGATTCTCGACCAGGAATCATTTTCAAGTATAGAAGTAATATTGGTCCAATCACTTCCGATGAGCAAGCACTGATCACAAACCTTCCAGCCTCAGTAGGCACAATTATTCGTAACTTGGCTGCTCTTTCTGACAGTGTTGCTAATTCATTTGCAGATGAAAGTGCTACTGTTATTGCCAATGCGATCGTGTACGACCTAGCGACACAGATGATTTCGGCGGCAGAATTAGCGGTATCCAATGCCGACTCACCGCATAAAAATGAGGTGATGGATCAGTTAGAGCGAGCGCGTAAAAACATCGAGAACGAACATCGGCAGATGGTCGAGCAGTACGGTTCAGTCAGTGACATTGTGACTCGCTACAACCAAATCATCAAAAATGTTCAGGCGCAACGTCTCAGCCTCACCAGTTCTAGGGGAGGTGCGTAGATGCCTGAGTTTACGATTTATAGCATCGGTGATTCAGCGCTACTAGAGCAGGTACTGATTGCTGTTGCGATGATCACTGGTACGAATGACTTCACTAAAATGGCTTCCATCGGGCTCTTGGTCTCCGTGGTTATTGTGTGCGTTAAGGGGGTAGTACAGGGAGGGCGTGGTATTGAGATCCAGCAGGTGCTTATCGGCTGGATTGTATATGCAATGTTTTTCGGGGCATCAGCTCTGGTCAAAATCGAGGATGCCTACACTGGTGATGTCCGTGTTGTTGCCAACGTACCCTTGGGACCAGCCGCGATTGGGGGAATGATCTCGAATATCGGCTATGTCCTGACCGACAAGTTCGAGACCGGGTTTGCGACTATTACACCTCAGATAACGCGGAAAGGGTTTCTGTCCTCATTAGAGTTGATCAGTGCGCAACGCCAGCTTGCGGGAAATGCCGCACTCTGGGCTAGCTGGGATAGTGCTGTCGGAGGTGGCTCAGCAGACATGCAGCGTAGCTGGCGAAACTACGTTGCTGACTGTACCGCTATCCGTTACCAGTTGGCTGACGTATCCGAATCGAATTTGAAGAATCTGACCTGGCGCGAGGCATTGCGCTTTTCGTCAACGGTCTATGGTACTGAGATTTTTGTGTCACCTAGTGGGTCGACAACTCCAAATTGTACTGACGCCTGGACTGATCTAATGGTTGCCACGGATACGGCATTCGACTCTGGAACTTCTCATGAATCGATCAATTACCTACTGGGTCTGACTGTCGCTGGTACAAGTGGCGTTAATCCTGTGGCGGAAACAAACAACGCGCTTAATGACCTGTCGGCAACAGGAATCATTAGCTCTGACATGCTTAAGGCAGCGATCCTAACCCCGGTGCTAACCGAGGGCATGGGGCAATATTACGAGTCCATACAGCAAGGCACTGCCTCACTGATGATTGAGCAGGCGGTGCAGCAGCGAAATACTCAGTGGACTGCGGAGCAATCGGTATTTGCTACTGTTGTCAGGCCGATGCTGACATTTATCGAAGCTCTGGTATACGCCATTGTGCCGCTGATGGGGCTGCTCATCGTGCTGGGAATGATGGGGATTCAACTGGTCTTTAAATACTTTATGACGTTGATCTGGATTCAGCTATGGATGCCAGTTTTGGCTGTGGTGAATCTCTTTATCTATAATCGCAGCACTGCCTCCTTACAGGACTACATCACTTCTGGCGGTGATCCAACAAGCTTCGAGGGGATTCTTCACGTAACGGATATGATGAGCAATGATCTTGCTGTAGGTGGAATGATGGCTTCTGCCATACCAGTCCTTACTTTGTTCATTGTTTCTGGGTCAATTTACTCACTGAACTCTCTGGCTGGCCGCATGAGTGGTGGTGATCATATCAATGAGAAGATCTCTTCCCCTGACTTACTGCAACCTGCGCCGTTAGCCCAACAAATGCCAGCCCACGCTTTCAATGCTCTTCAGGGCGGCTTACAGGGAGGTGCTAATGGCCTAATTGATAAAATGAATTTCTCTAAAATGTCTTCTGAAATGGTAAGCAGTGGACATGCAAGAGCTGCGGTTGCCCAAGACGCTTTTCAGAATCAGCTCTCGAACTCATTCTTCTCTGGGAATAGTGCTGACAAGTCCTATCAACGACTCCAGAGTTTTGGGCAGATGCTGAGGGCATCTGATAGCAGTCAAGCCAAAGCGATAGTGAATGCTGGTCAACAGTACGCTAAAGAGCATGGCCTTGATGGATCTCAGACCAACGCAGTTATTGGTGCGATTGGTGCCAGAATGAGTGCTGGCGTGGATGCAGGAAAGTTGGTTTCAACTTTAATGGGGCCAGCTGGTTCGGTTGCCAGAAAAGCTGCTAAAGCGGCTGGAGCAGAAAATCCTGTAGATATGAGAGGAGACCTCAGTGCAAATGCTGAAACCCGCTCAACTGCCGCAAGAACTCAAATGACGAAGGATTTGGATCGAATTGCTAATGACATTGGATTCTCCAAGGATGATACAGCAGCACTGACCAATGATGTTGCTAATCAGATTAGTGACGATAAAACGCAGCGGTTTACTGAGTCTGTTGGTGAGGATCAGCGTCGTGGACTGACTCATACTGCCTCCCAGATGCTGACTGCTCAGGATACCTATCAGCGATTAGCAAGTGCTCAAGAAGTGCTGGGCAGTGTGACGTCAGCAGACATGCAAGCTATTGCTGGATCGGTTTTGAGTGATCAGGCGTCAATGGCGAATTTGAGCCAATACATGCGGCAGGCTCCTAGTGAGTTACGCCAGGCCGCAACTAATCGAGCACGACATTATAAAGGTCTTGGTATGGACGGAGACCGGGCTTCAGTGGGTGGGGCTCTGTATGCGATGCTTAACTCAGAAGATTTACAACATAGAACTCAGGCAGCGGAAATTGTTGCAGGAACAATTGGAGCTAAAAACCCGATTGCAAATGCCAGTGAGGCGCAAAGGCACAGCCATTTAGATAGCGGGGCTCCCCAAATAGATAGCACACTAATCACCCAAGGGGAGAAAAACTTGAACGCCCCTAAATTGATGACAGATGAGCAGAAAGCCAAACCTAAAACGGATCTTCCCGGAGGAGATAGCGATGTTTATGCCGCTCACGGTGAGAACCTGGATAACGTAAACGCGCAACACGGTCAAAATCGGAGCGATTTTACAGGGCAACGTTTAGGGGAGCTACGCAACCGCATTATGGCTAATGATGTTGCTCCCTCAACTTCATCTCAGGTTTTCGCTACAGCCGAAGGAGCTGGCCGATTTATCGAGAAATTATTTGGTGGAGCAGGAGCTGCTGTAGATGGCTTCTCTGATAATTTTGGAAGCTCAATGGGTCGTCTTGCCAGTATGACCTCTGAGCAGCGTGATCAATTCATTGAAGATGCTAAGCGTGGTGATGAATACGTTGAGCAGGAATGGGGGGTTGCAGGTAAGGCATTAACAGGAATGGCTTCCCTTGGTCGCGGTATTATGGGAGCGGGCGTATCAGGATACAACGCAGCTAAAGAGTGGCTGACTGGTGAATCGGATCTCTCCGAAGCAGCTAAAGGAATGAGTCTCCAGGAGAGAGGGATGTTTTTTGCGTCAGCATTGGCTGCTGCTAGTGAACACAGTGTTGAAGCTGCGGAACAGTTTGTTGAGCAATATGGTGATGAGTTTAGGAGTATGGCTACGGTTGCCGGGGCCGAAGCCGGGCTCAATCAAACAGGTGCTCAGTTGTTCGCGGCTTCATTGACAGGGGATGATCAGCAAGTCGCCAACTTGAGGGAGCAGATGCGAACTGAGGTTGGCGACACTGAACTTGCTGACCGTATGAGCGACATCATCCAGACTTCCGCAGACGCGGGTAAAGATCAAGCTGCTGGGTATCTTAATCCAGTGGCGCGATATATGAGTGTAAGCAGAGGTCAGTAGGTTCTTTCCACTGAGCTAATGTGCGGATCGTATGGGTGCTCATTCGGTCCGTAACAGTAACTTGATGACCAAGACTGAGTGTCTCTGAGACTGTTTGTTGTGTATCTATTTTCAATATCATTAATATTCAGTATTGAAGATGCTGAGCGGCCATTGAGCCATTGAGCATAGAAGCACACGGCAATGATTAAAACAATCAGACCAAAAATTCCGGCTACTTTGACACAAAAGAACAAAGCAGCCATGAAGGCTGAAAAGTTAATTGTTTCTCTGAACATTACTGATCCCCTATTAAATTATATGTCCCCAATTGACATTTAACATGGAATTTATTTTTGTCAATGTTAGTGAAGGAATTTATATGATGAATAAGATTAGAGAATTAGTTTATTTGCTTGAAGAACTTAAAATACAAATGATCCGGGGAATAGGCCCCTGGCTTGTAGGAAATGTGTCACTTGAATACGAAGGGAAAGTGATTGTGGCAAACGGGAAAACACTCGAGATTATGTTGGAAAAAACAGATTCCATGTGGTCGATGATACACGTTCGGGCGACTATCATCTCTGCACAAAGACGGAGCCCTTTTCTATTGTATTCAAAGGAGTATGAAAAATTATTTCTCATCATAGTGAAAGAGGATGAAGAAGGCTTAGTTTTAAGAGACAAAATAAGGTCGGACTATAAAATTAAAAGGCCATAAAATGATTTCATGAAAAAATATCATGTGTGTTTTTTGATCTCCCACTTGACCCTCAAACGGGAAAGTATAAATTTATATCTAGGTTGTTTATGAAACATGTTGATTTATTAAAAATGTTCCGTCAGAACAAAGTTGAAATTGTGATTCTGCGGGAAGGAAGAAAAAACTGTTTTCAGATTGAAGTTAACACTGAGATGCTTATTTCAAAAAGGGGAGGTAGGCGTGAATTGAAAATTGAGGCAGCTAAAAAATATTTGGAACAGCTAGGGTGTGAAAAATTTGTCGTATTACTAAAGGATGAAAATAATGAAGAGGTTAATTTATTGGGTAGGAGTTAGCTATACGCTGGGTGTAGCAGCAACTGTAACATTCAGCGGTATTGAGACAAAGCAATGGTTATATGCACTAGCGTTTCCGGTCGTGGTTACAGCACTGTTTATTGCTCGTCCTAGCTTAGTTAGAAAAAACTGACAGAGAAGAGCGTTTCAATGAAATGTAATAGCAGCTCCTTGATTCCGAAAATGATAGATCATGCTCAAAAGAGTTTTGGCGTAGCCCGATTCAATGAAAACGTATTTGAATTTGATCTGTGTCTATGGACGCTTTTGAAAAGCCTGTCCAGCCTTTATCCGAAAGAAGTCTCCGAGCAATTTGCTCTTCCATTGGATACTGTGGCCGCTTTGGCTTTGGCAAGCGAAAGTCAACTCAAACTGTTGTCATCTGGTGCCATAATCTCCTTCAAACTCTCTGGTGGTGAAAAGGACTACATCGAGTACCTAGAAGGTCACTATGATCACGTCAGCCTTATAAATAATCAGGATCTTGGGCTCAGCTCCGCCTATTGGCTGCTCATGGGCCGAATAGCACATGAAAATACGGACATAGCAGCCCAGATATTTGATGTAACTACATCCCTAACCAAATCGGTGGCCGCAGCCACCGACAATCAGCTTCGTAGCTTAGCCGGTGACAAGGATATGCCATTCGAAATCCGTTTCGCTCCCGAACTGGTGAAAGAAATTCTGGAGAGTGACGAATGCCACGTTACTCATCTCATCTTAAAAAAACATCAACAATCTTTAAGCACTGGAGGCAGATATGAGCTGTAACAGTAACTTGTCACGATGGGGCATAGCTAGGAATATGGCACTCATCGGCTACATAAGCCAAATTATCATGATCGAAACCGGGCTCACTTATAAGCAGATTCGCAGATTATACAAAGAACTCAAAGATGAAGGACTTACGATCCGTAGGAAGAGCCACAAAGTTCGTGGTGGTGCAACAATTATCCATAGTCACACCTCAAAGATAGAAGCATCACTGCTAATGCAGCTCTATTTTAATATCACAGGAAAAGCAGCATTGCGATCTATCAACATCAATACTCTTCATTCTGCGTATGAACTTTACAGCTCAGTCAGAAGTGAAACACTTGGTATGCATGGAGCGCGCTGGCAGATGCTAGATATTACAGACGCATGGTGTTTAGCCCAAGAGCTGCGGTCTGGTGAAGCGATGATAGAGACATGTCCTAGCTGTAAGTGCAATTACTTTACATCAGTGAATCAACGAACATCTGTGAATTGTCCTTTCTGCTTAAGCTCACCACAAGCTAGTAGCACAAAAAAAGAAGCAACGATTACGACAGTTTGATGCCAAATGCACCCCAGATGGGCAATTACAGGTGCGTAAGAATTTTAAATACTGAAATAGCATGAACCATTGAAAACGGAGGTATCATCTATGGTTCATCACCCCACATCAAGGTTTATCTCGTGTGTGCTCATTGTCACTATGTCACTGTTTCCAACCCACGGATATACAAATCAACCAACAAATCCTGCTAAGACTGGTCGAGAAGCTCAAAATTTTGGCCTTGAAATGGCCGCAGAGTTTGAGCAGCCCTCATATGAGGCTGGCAATGTTCACTTTAGCGGCGGTGAAGCCATCAATGTGAATGATCTTTTCCCTGGCACATCAGGCCAGAACGATGATCCGTTAAGTGACTATTTTGCAGACGGTACACAACCTAATGTTGAGGCACTGAAAAATATCTGGGACTCCAGTGATGGGATGGATGATGTAGGGAGCAACACTAAAAGATCCCTGTGGCATGATGCTAACAGCGATAACCCTTCGGTTTCTGGAGCTGCTTATAAGGTTCTGATCGATGCCACGAACCAGTCCAAGCCCGATTTCAGCAATGATCCGTTGATGAATCTTAGCCGAGAGACGTACGACAATATCGACATAATAGCCGAGGGGTTTGGGGATTGTTCGGCTGAAACCATTATCAAAGATAAAACCATTAAGTCACATGTGCCTGATTATTATACATGTGACCGACTGTATAAGCCCAAAGGTAACTGTGCTATCACTCATACGATAGAGATTGCCGCAGAACCAGCTGATATAGTCTTTCTTATTGATAATTCAGGTTCAATGGGTGGAGTCATTCACGACTTAAGGAACAACGTAGGGGCTTTTGCTCAATTGCTAACACAAGATGGTAGTGATGATTTAAGGCTTGGAGGTGCTGTTTACAGGCACAGTGATTATATCTTTAATCGTGTGGAATTGACTCCGGATTTTAACGCTTTTAAAACTTGGCTAGATGGCGTGAATGCAGCTAGTGCACCTACTTACCCATTTGATGCTATTACATGGGCTGCGAATCATTACCAATGGCGTGGAGGGGATATTCGAAAGGTTCTTGTGTTAGTGGGGAACGATGATTCCGCTGGAAATAAGTCAGCAGCAATCTCTGCACTAGCTTCAAATCAAGTCGAGCTTTTTTCTTTTCACAACAGTGGGGAAGTAAAGAGCATTGGTACACCATTAGCTGATTACTTCTCAGGGCCTTTACTGTTAAAGTTTGCGCAAAATCTTACCGTTGTCTCCGATAGATGGACACCTCAAAGTTGCATTGAGAATGGGATTGCTTCATTAGAGGAGTTCTGTACGGGTTCTTATAGTTCTTCACCATCTAATGATGATACGTGCGTAATGCTTTCTGGCTTCCAAGTATGTAAAGGCGATCCTGTTTATAATTTACTCGGTGAACCGCCTCTGCCCAATGTACCTAAGTTAGCTGCACGTGTAGATGTCTCACAATTAGAATGCTCATTTAACCAGGGGCAAGGAACTTGTTGGTTCGATAAAGATGGCAACGAGCAATGCCTGGAAAATTACCAAGATATTGAGCAGTGTAAAAAATACGAAGATAACCCCCAATGTGGTTTCATTAGCTCAGAGTGTGTTGATGGAGCGAGAGGCTCACAAGGTAACTGTTATGTACATGAAGAGAAATATGATTGTGGTTACGATGTAGAAGTACCTAGCTTAGAAAAAGAAACCGAGTATTCATGTGGTGGGCCAATCCGATGTATGGGGGATGATTGCCTTGATATAAACAAAACTCAGAGTGCTGATTTTGCAAGAGCTTCGGCATTGTTAAATGCAGCACAGTTCATGACTCAGGATATGAGCTGTGAAGATATTACAGGAGAGAACAACACATATTGTAAAGCGTTTAGTGGTGATCAAGGCGAGTGTAAGGTAGCGGTTGGCGGCGCTCAGGATTGTTGTGAAAAGCCTAGTGGCTTATCTATGGGAGATTACCTAGCACTCATCATGTCAGTGCCAAAACTGGATGGTGCAATTCTTTCTCTTCAAGATGGCAGTGCCATAAAAGGTGCGTATCAGGCAATACGTGATCCTGCAATAAATGGGTGGACCGAAATAACGAAACCTTTCACTTCTTACATGGAAAATATTACAGGCGCGATAGATAACTTTACACAACCTATAACAGATGTTGCTAAGGAAGCTATTCAAGCACTAAAAGATCAAGTCTCTAAAATCACAGGTCAGGCTCTCGGGAATGCATCTACAACAGGTAGCGCAGGGGTTCCGATTGATGCCTCAGAGGGAATGATGGAACAGATGATAGGCAATCCAGCGGCTAGTGTTCTCAATGGTATTATGACGGCTTATACGGCTTACGTGGTCGCCATGATGGTCATTCAAATTGTTTGGGAATGTGAAGATAAAGAATTTGAGCTTAATGCAAAAAGAGCTTTGAATAGTTGCCATCAGGTTGGGTCATATTGCAAAACAAAAGTTCTTGGTGCTTGTATCGAGAAGCGCCAAACTTACTGTTGTTTCAGTTCGCCATTATCAAAAATTATCCAGCAACAAATCAGACCGCAGTTGGGGCTGAGTTGGGGTTCTGCGAAGGCTCCTCAATGTGACGGCATTCCTTTGAACCGTTTGGCTGAGGTTGACTGGGAGCAAGTAAACCTCGATGAATGGTTAGGATTGTTACAGGCGAATGGTAAGTTTCCAGAGTCATCTGCGATTGACCTTGATAGCTTAACTGGTGCTGGGAGTATTTTTAATACCGATGGCACTCGTTTGAATGCTGAGGATAGAGTTCATGCTCGCCTGGAGGGAGTTGATCTGGAAAAGACTCGTAAGGATGCAGCGGATTCAATCTTGCTGGACAAAGGAGCTGGGAACTAACAATTATAGATATGCGTCTGTGTTACTCGGAAATGACTAGTGCAGGCCAAGGGGGGAACTATGGAATTATGGGTTTGGTTGATTGGTCTTATCGCCACGATCGCCAGTGTCGGGGGGGTGTTTTGGTACGCAGGGCACTACCAAAGTAAGCCAAAACGGGATGTTTCTAAATGATCTCTAGAGTTAGGTATCGTGTCGCTTTCGGCTACCCTACTCGATACCTTTTCAAGCGGTAAGTTAATAAGTTCAGTTGCTTATAGTTAATTAGGGGCAAGTACCAAGTGTACCGTTTTTTAACTGTACCGTCTGGCTGGTACAGTTTTCAGCATTTACTTATGGCTGGAATTCATACCCACCCCTTGTAGCGTAAGTAACTTCGAGATATTTGGACCTACACCTAGTTTGGTGAAACTGTACCGGTTCGCGATAAAACGGTACACCAACTCCTTGGAGTAACTGTACCTGTAGGAAAAAGATTCATACTGGCGGCATGTTCCTAGCTTGACCGTTTCGGTCCTCTTCCGGCATCAATGTGGGGTCGCCTCATAATTCGGAACTTCTAAGGCGACCCCGATTAGCTTAGCGTACGTTTCCGTACCATTGGGCTTCAGACCTCTTCACCGCCTAGAACTCATCTGGATAAGGACTGTCAAAAGCGTTTGCAGACACACGGATCGTCAAATCATCTGATAATCCTTCGATCTTCTCCAAAATCTCAGGAGGACAACTTTCATCAAAGGCCAACACAAAGTCATAGATCAAACCATCATCACTGCTGTTTTCCAGAGTGTCCCATTCCAGCGATTCAAGATCTTCGTCTGTTATGCCAAGCTCCTCTGCCAATCTGCTCTGAGGGCGTTCGCCATATCGTAGCTCCGGGTCGATCCAGTCATCATTGACGCAGCCTCCAGCTTCAAGCTCGAAATCGTAAAAACCGCGCTTGCCTGCCATGCGGGGCAATGTCACCTGTACAACTATATCAAGTGTGTCACCACAGAACGGTTTATCGTCCATTGGCTCGCCCTTGTACTGAGCTTTGGCAATAGCTACCAGCTCGTCACCATGATCTTCGATTTGTACGTCGTCATAATAAGGCGCATCGAAAGACCCCGCATTGGTTTCAGCCATCACACCGGAAAGCTGATCATCTATAAGAGATTGGCAATCGGGTAGTAAGACTTCGACAATATAGGTTTCCAGTGTGTCATAGAGCCAGACATCTCCACCGCATAGCCCTTCCTCGGAAAGCATGTCTGAAAGAAGCTTGGCGAGGTCAATGGACTGGTTAAGGCCATTTGGTAAACCGTTGAGTTTCGAGCGTCTGTCATTCATCAACGATATATCAGGAATGAAGATATATGCATCTTGGAGCCGAGCCAGCGGGTAAGTCTTCTCGGCTATAAGTGCCGCATGGCTCTTATAGCCAAAAAATGCCGCAACCAGCTCTCTGGCATGTGAAGCTTTTAGTGTCTCAGTTGATTGGGAAGCATGATTTTGACGCAGAAAATCTGCACACAGTTTTGATAGATCAATACTCATGGGAGTGATCCTCTCTTAACAATGCCGGACTTTAAAGGTAGTGGTAAGTGTTTAAGTCACTACGCTTGCCAGCAGGGTTAATAAAGATCAACTGCAATTGGCAGGTAGTTCGATTTGCTGTCTTTTAGGTCACTTACAGCCTTGGCAATCAGCTCCGAAATTTAATATACCAGATTAGCGTGATTTTGACAAAACGAATAAATGATGCGTTCAGCTGGCCATGTCAGGATATGGCCGTCAGTATGAATCATTATTACTCAATTTCGATAGAATGGGCCGAGAAAAGAACAGTTCAGTATGAAACTATATTTTCTGTTCTTGGTAAATTGATATGGTGGATTAAGGCTTGTAGTAGTGGTGAGTATGAGACTTTATTCCTCTCCTACAGTACCGTTCGCTGATTTATTTGAGTCAACAATGCTGACTTGTAAAACAAACGAGGGTTTTCTTTCCAGGATAGGCTTCTTTCTCATTTCCTCAAGAAAGCTAAGTTTCTTGTAAATAAATCCGTAAATTAATCAATGTAAAAATAAAGGTGCTTAAGTTTACAGGAGGGGCTGTGAGAATTGGCTATGCACGTGTCAGTACTGACGAGCAGGATACCTCACCTCAGATCGATGCGCTCAAGTTAGCTGGTTGTGAGCGGATCTACAGCGAGCACATCAGCGGAAAATCGAAAGAGAGGCCCGAGCTAGAGCGATTGCTAGATGCTGTGCGGAATGGTGACGTGGTGATAGTTCAGAGGCTTGACCGCTTGGGACGTAGCTTAAAGGATCTCATCGAGCTACTGGATTGTTTCAATCAGAGAGGAATCAAGTTCATATCGCTAAGTGAGAACATAGACACAACGACAGCAACAGGAGAGCTGGCCTTCCACATGATAGGAGCCATTGCTCAGTTTGAACGTCGCCTAATCTCGGAACGGACCAAAGTTGGTCTAGCTGCGGCCCGAGCGCGTGGCCGAAAGGGGGGGCGGAAAGCAAAAATGAGTAGCGCTGATGTTCGCAAGGCACAGGCTATGTTGCTTGATCCTACGGTAACAAAAACGGAAGTTGCAGAGCATTTTTGTGTCAGTAGACCGACATTGAATAAGTACTTAGGTAAGTAGCGTGTACTACATCCCTTATTGTTAAATTTCATGATCATTGGGCTTTGTTTCATCTTTGTTTTTTTTTTTTCACATTGACGGGTTTAGTTTCATTTATTGATATTTTTTTTCAGCTATGCTCTAATCTGAACATTAGACTTAAGGTGATTGAGATGTTGTTCATACCGGAAATTTTGAAAATTATTGAGGGAGGAGTTAAAAGCAACTCCTCTCAAGTTATTGCATATGCAGAGTTGCTTGCAGATAAGATGGAAAAAGAAGGGATGGATAGGCCTGCTAAGAACATAAGAAAGAAGCTATCTTCTCAGTCGGCCTCCGGACTGTCTTCGACGTCTGTAGCAAACATGCAAGGCGCGATTCTACCTGTTGATAGAGATAGTCGCTTGACTCTAGGTGATGAAACTTACCCATGTATCGATGATATATCTATAGAACTGCCAACGTTTGTTGAGCAATCTGTAAGTGAGTTTTTATCTTTTATTGATAAAGCGCACTTATTAGCCGATGCGGGCGTTGGCATTACACCGTCAATGCTTATATATGGCCCTCCAGGCTGTGGAAAAACTCAATTAGCTAAGTACATATCTGCTCATTTGGGTCTACCTTTGATTACTGCACGAGGAGATACTCTAATATCATCATTTTTGGGGTCTACAGCAAAAAACTTGAGAAGCTTATTTGATCATGCAGCGCAGAGACCATGTGTATTATTCTTAGATGAATTTGATGCTTTTGCTAAAGCGCGAGACGATCAGCATGAGCTAGGTGAGCTAAAGAGAGTTGTTGTTAGTCTTTTGCAAAATATAGACGCTCTACCAGAGGGAACCATTTTGCTTGCGGCAACAAATCATGAAGATTTACTAGACTCAGCAGTTTGGCGACGCTTTGCATACAGAGTTCAAATCCCTCTTCCGGACATCGATACCAGAGAGAAGTTAATTCATGGTTTTCTTGGACAGTATTGTCCAGCGAATATTAAAACACTTGTTGAGATCACTGATGGGATGAGTGGAGCTTTAATTGAGCAGGCTTGTAAAGCGGAAATTCGTAATTCAATCATAAGTGGAAAGGATCAAATAAGTGTAGATTCACTGGTTTTAAAGCTGGTTGGTGAAATGTATCAGGATGTGATCCGCTCAGGGTTAAGTGTAGAAGAAAAAGCTATAAAGTTGAGGGAAAGGAATAAGAAAATATTTACTGTCAATCGCCTTTCCGCGTTGTTGGGGATTTCTGTAGGAAAAGTTTCAAAAATTACTTCCACAAAAGGCTAGAAGCTTATGAATAAAAAAGACAACCCTATTCAAGTAGTTTCGATTCGTGAAACTGATCATCGACCTCCAGGCCCGATGAACACTAATGATAAAATATTCGGGGATGGTGCAAGTAGGGAAAGACGAGCACAACTTGCAAAAGAAGTTAAGGAAGTATCAGATTACTTTAAGTTGTCTTTTAATAAGTGGCCGACCTTACCTGTAGTGGCAAAAGTTACGTTGAAAGAGGAAGCACTAGCAAAGTCTCATCGCCCTACAGCTCTTTTCTCCAAAACTACATGCCCAATTATCGGTACAATGGATTACGGTGAGCTATTAGTTAGTGCAACACAATCCGGACTTGATGCTTTACAACGTCGGATAAAAAACAATACGGCGAAGAAACAAACTGCAAACATTTCAGCGATAGAAAAAATAGAACCTTATATCGCAGGTGAATGGATTTCCCGTATTTTAAAAAATGACAGTAAAAAAGTTAAATTAAAGCTATTTGATCATAAGGATCAAGAAAGAAACGAGTCATTGGAAAAAGCTTTTTCAGAGTTTGTTGGTAACAATGAACTTAATGTAAACCGAGTTCGTTATGGTAAACAGGAAGTATTAACAGTAGACTTTCACAAGGGAATAGAGAAAAAGTTGGCGGGTTTTGTTGGGTTAAGATCTGCTGCACCTATGCCAGAGTATTTTCCTTTAGATATGAATCTTCAGGTTACTCCTATTGCTAATGCTAACTTGGAACATTGTCCCGCACCTTTGGTGGGAGAGGATTACCCTGTGGTTGGCGTAATTGATTCTGGTGTTTGTCCGAAGTGCAGTCTTTTAGACCCTTGGATTGTTGCAAGAGAATCATATGTCCCTCTTGGTATGGAAGATTATGGTCATGGAACTATGGTCGCAGGGCTGGTAGTGAATAGCCACCGTATAAACCATAGTGATCCTGCCTTTCCGATGTCTCAGGCAAAAATTGTTGATGTTAATGTTTTTCCAAAAAACTCCAATGTTTCAGAAGAAGATTTAGTCGCGATAATTGAAGAAGTGGTAGTTAAATATCCGTCAGTTAAAGTATGGAACTTATCTTTAGGAGCATCTTGTCCTGTAGGTTGTAGTGAATTTTCTGATTTTGCTCGTTTTTTGGATGAAATGCATGATGAATATGGCTGTTTATTTGTTGTCGCGGCGGGAAACCAAAATGATGCCGCATTGTGGCCAACGACGTCAAAAGCTCCAACTTTAAATAGAATATCTTCGCCAGGGGACTCTATAAGAGCTTTGACTGTTGGCAGTATTGCCCATAAAGATACTCCAACGACCTTGGTCAAAATGGGAGAGCCATCTCCTTTTTCTCGCATTGGTCCTGGTCCCTGTTTTATCCCTAAACCAGAAGTCACTCATTACGGGGGCAACAATACCGCAGCTGGGAGCTTTGCCCAAACAGGTGTTTTGTCCATGGGGCCAAACAATATGATTTATGAGTCAATAGGAACAAGTTTTGCCACACCGATTGTAAGCAGCCAGGCGGCTTCTTTGCTTCATTATTTAAAAGGGCATAGTGTAGATGATATCCCGCCAGAGCGAATTAAAGCTTTAGTCATACACTCTGCTTTATTAGCTAATCCTAAGGTTAACTCTGATTCTATAAATGGGCATGGTTTTGGTAAACCTTCCGATATCGTTGATATGTTATATTGCGATCCTCATTGTATAACACTGTTTTTTGAAACGGATTTAAAACATGGCGGTTTTGAGTTTGAACGGTATCCTTTTCCTATTCCGGACTGCTTGCTAACTGATGAAGGCAAGTTTAAGGGGGAGATAGCTATGACATTAGTTTATTCTCCAATAACTGATGAAGACTACGCATCGGAATACTGTCGAACAAATGTAGATGCTGGTATGGGAAGCTATGATAAAGACGATGAGGGAAAAAGAAAGTTCCACTCTCGGGTTCCTGCTGCACCAAAGGATATAAGTAAGTTGTATGAGAAGTCACGAATTGAGCATGGCTTTAAATGGTCTCCTGTCAAAGCTTACCATCATATATTTCCTCAAGGTGTTAGTATTGATACATGGCGCTTAAAGTTGAAGGTCGAGCGACGAGCAGAAGAACAAAAGCCTGAAGTACCTCAGCGTGTATCATTAGTTGTTAGTTTAAGGGCTTTGGACCCTTCTCAACCTGTGTATAACGAAGCCATTAGGAAGATGAACCAATCTGGCTGGGTTACGCATGATATAGATGTTAATGTGAGAGTTAGACAGTAACGGAGTAATGTGCAGCACCTTTTGGGTGAGGTCTAAGGTAGTTAAAAGCAAAGGTAAAGAGAAGTGCAGCCTAGACAGGCTACTCAATCGTAGCCCAGTCTTAATGCTGCATTCTTTTGCTTTTATTGCTTTACTTGAGTCGCATTGGGATGTTTGCCTTGAGCAGGGGCTGGTTTGGGAATGAAAGTTACATCAATACCAACAGGTAAAGGCCAAGCTTTCCGTCTCTTCTGCATAGATTTGTTGGTGTAGAATACCTGATGTGACTTTTTGCAGCGTATAATTGCATAGCCAGCCGTTGCATTAACTACTTCACCCTGGCGTCTGGTGTTGATTTCATGCCTTTCTTTCCATTCAATAATGTCTGGAACAGAAGGAAGTCCCGATGCTAACATTTTACTTCGCCATAGCGTATGTTGAGAGCAGGCTATTCCCATCAGTTTGTCGTTGTCTATGACAGACAACAACTTTAAGTTGTTGGGATTGATCCAACGGATGACTTTTAAGCACTGTTCGTAATGTGCCACAACAGTATTTATGCTGTCATCGGAATCAAATAAATCTGTTGCTTTCCAGATCGGTTCATGATGTGCGATACGATTTCTAAGTTTATTGATTTCGAATAAGTTTGAGCTGATATGGTTAATACTCAAAGGTGTGCCGTTTAAGTCCTTAGCATATGGAAAAACTAAACTGTTAAGACTCGGCCAAAGCTCAATAATAGGAGGATTTGCAGGAGGTTGGCTTGAACGATGGTTTTTGTCCGTTAAATGTACCCAAAAACCAAAAGTTAGTTTTGCAATTAGATTATCAGGTGTAATAGCTTTCCTCTCTCTAACTAAATCCCCCTTAGCTTTAGTTATCTGTTGAAATGCTGGGCGATTATTTTGATTTGTATAAGAATTGCAAAACCAAAATTGGTCGATATTAGCTTTCTCTTTGGTCCAATCTTGCTGTTGAAAATTTGCTTCGACTAACTTCTCATGATATTCGATGTAAGCATTATTAATAGCATTGCGCAAAGAAACTTCTAATACTTGAAGCACGGGATAAAAG
>NZ_CAWNIB010000243.1:0-24077 GCF_963874405.1 Vibrio sp. V08_P9A1T1 | reverse complement strand
CAACTCACGCTATCAGGTTTATATGTTTCCGCCAATAGCCTAGATGCTGGAAAACCAATGGCTTAGCTGCATGGCAAACTCTCCGGTATTGTCGACATGCAGGTACAACCATTAGTGGATCCGGTGAGCGTTGCAAGCCAATGTGATGTGGTGTTTTTAGCTACGGCTCATGAGGTGAGCCATGATCTCGCGCCTATTTTTCTTGCGCAAAATTGTCAAGTTTTCGACCTTTCTGGTGCTTTTCGCGTCAAAGGTGATGATTTTTACCAAAATTACTATGGTTTTAAACATCAACACCCTAAATGGTTAGAAAACGCGGTTTATGGACTGGCGGAATGGAATTATGAGGCAATTAAGCAGAGCCAATTGATCGCCGTTGCAGGTTGCTATCCGACCGCATCGCAACTTGCGATAAAGCCTTTGGTTGAAGCGGGTTTGTTAGATACAACTCAATGGCCGGTGATTAATGCCACCAGCGGTGTCACCGGCGCGGGCAGAAAAGCGACATTAACCAACAGTTTTTGTGAAGTGAGCTTACAGCCATACGGCGTGTTTACTCATCGCCACCAACCTGAAATCGTCGCCCATTTAGGATGTGATGTGATTTTTACGCCTCACTTAGGGAATTTCAAACGCGGTATTTTGGCCACCGTGACGATGAAGCTTGCATCAGGTATTTCAGAGCAACAAGTCAGCCATGCTTTTGAGAAGGCGTACGCTAACAAACCAGCGGTTCGGCTCAAATCAACCTTGCCGAGCATCAAAGATGTTGAATTTACGCCATTTTGCGACCTCGGTTGGCGAGTGCAAGGTGAGCATATTATCGTCGTGTCCGCGATCGATAATTTATTAAAGGGGGCATCGAGCCAAGCGATGCAGTGTTTAAATATTCATTACGGTTTTTCTGAGCTAACGGCTTTGGTGTAACGCACCAAGCGTAAGGGTTAAATATGACAGATACAAAGCAAAATCCATTAGTGATTAAGTTAGGCGGCGCTGCGCTGTCTTGTTCTGAAACGCTAAGCAAACTGTTTGGCGCAATCGCACTGTATCAAGCCCAAGCTCAGCGACGAATTGTCATCGTGCACGGGGGCGGTTATCTCGTCGATGACCTGATGGCGAAATTACAACTAAAAACCGTGAAGAAAGAAGGTTTGCGTGTCACGCCTTATGACCAAATTCCGCTGATTGCAGGCGCGCTGGCTGGGACAGCCAACAAAATGCTGCAAGGGCAAGCGATTAAAGATGGCTTAAATGCGGTTGGTTTATCGCTCGCTGATGGCGGGTTATGCAAAGTCGAAGAGTTGGATCCAGAACTCGGCGCAGTGGGCAAGGCTTCTCCTGGTGATTCACAAATCGTGCAAGCGATTTTAGCCGCTGGTGGTTTGCCTATTATCAGCTCGATTGGCCTGACCGCTGATGGCCAAATGATGAATGTCAACGCCGATCAAGCAGCCGTTGCAGTGGCTGGCGCATTGGACGCAGAGCTCGTTCTGCTTTCCGATGTGAGCGGTGTGCTGGATGGCAAAGGCCATTTGTTGTCGAGCCTCAATGAGCAGCAGGCCAATGCGCTGATTAAAGGCAAAGTGATCACGGATGGCATGATTGTCAAAGTGAAAGCGGCGCTGGAAGCGGCAAATGATTTAGGTCGCCCGATTGAAGTGGCGACATGGCGTTACCCAGATAAGCTCAGCAAATTGTTTGCGGGCGAAAGTATCGGGACCCAATTTTTACCTCAATAAACGTATTTAATCAGTTGTTGATAACAGCTGTAAGTAATTAATCACCCAGAGCACTGACCGCCAAGCGCAGCGCCGGGAAATGGAGAAAGTAAGATGAGCAAGGTTCAAGTCAATAAAGTCGTTGTCGCATACTCTGGCGGTCTAGATACCTCGGTAATCATTCCGTGGTTAAAAGAAAACTACGATTGTGAAGTGGTTGCCTTTGTTGCCGATGTCGGCCAAGGTGAAGAAGAATTGGTCGGCATTGAAGAGAAAGCGAAAGCGTCTGGCGCGTCAGAGTGTTATGTGGTCGATCTTAAAGAAGAGATGGTCGCTGAATACATCTACCCAACACTAAAAACAGGCGCTTATTACGAAGGTAAATACCTACTTGGGACGTCAATGGCTCGCCCAATCATTGCCAAAGCGCAAGTTGAAGTAGCGCGTAAAGTGGGTGCCGATGCGCTGTGTCACGGCTGTACGGGGAAAGGTAATGACCAAGTGCGTTTTGAAGGTGCGTTTGCAGCCCTAGCGCCTGATTTACATGTGATTGCCCCTTGGCGTGAGTGGGACATCGTGAGTCGTGAAGAGTGTCTTGATTTCCTTGCTGAGCGTAACATTCCTTGCGCCGCTTCATTGACGAAAATTTACTCGCGTGATGCGAACGCGTGGCACATTTCGACCGAAGGTGGCGTGCTTGAGAGTACTTGGAACGCCCCTAATGAGGATTGCTGGGTATGGACTGTGGATCCAGAGCAAGCGCCAAATGAGCCAGAGTTTGTCACACTGCAGGTCGCGAAAGGCGAAGTCGTTGGCGTCGATGGTGAACTGATGACGCCTTACAACGCACTCGTTTACCTTAATGAGAAAGGCTCTAAACACGGAGTTGGTCGTATCGATATCGTCGAAAACCGTTTGGTTGGTATGAAGTCTCGTGGTTGTTATGAAACCCCAGGAGGCACCATCATGATGGAAGCGTTGCGTGCTGTTGAGCAGTTAGTGCTCGATAAAGCCTCATTCGAATTTCGTGAAGAACTGGGTGTCAAAGCGTCGCATCTTGTATACGATGGCCGTTGGTTCACTCCGCTGCGTAAATCCATCATGGCCGCAGCCGATGAGCTGGCACAGGATGTTAATGGTGAAGTGGTTGTGAAGCTTTACAAAGGGCAAGCGACAGTGACGCAAAAACGTTCGGAAAACAGCTTGTACTCGGAAGAGTTTGCGACCTTTGGTGAAGATGTTGTGTATGACCAAAGCCACGCGGGCGGCTTCATTCGTCTCTATTCGTTGGCAAGCCGGATCAGAGCATTGAACGAAGCAAAGAAGAATAAAGCCTAGGTTAACCCCCAAGGTAGAGACACAAAAATAACAATAAAAGATCGCTCTAGTAGCGATCTTTATTATAAAAATGATTGAGCAATTTGATGTGGTCACGCTCAGTCGCGACCTAAGAGCAGGAGATACGCAATGGCATTATGGGGCGGTAGATTTACCCAAGCAGCAGACACGAGGTTCAAAGAGTTCAACGATTCACTTCGCTTTGATTACCGATTGGCTGAACAAGACATTGTGGGCTCTATAGCATGGTCAAAGGCGTTGGTGTCAGTGAATGTTTTGGGCGAAGAGGAGCAGCAAAAACTAGAACTTGCGCTCAACGAACTCAAACTGGAAGTGATGGAAGATCCTGAGCAGATCTTACGCTCTGATGCAGAAGATATTCACTCTTGGGTTGAGCAGCAGTTGATCAGCAAAGTGGGTGATTTAGGCAAAAAGCTGCACACTGGGCGCTCTCGTAATGACCAAGTCGCGACCGATTTAAAATTGTGGTGCCGCCAGCAAGGTCAGCAATTACTGTTGGGGTTAGATCGCCTGCAAACGAAACTAGTGTCGGTTGCTCAGCAGCACCAAGCGACGGTTTTGCCCGGTTATACCCACCTGCAACGTGCGCAACCAGTGACCTTTGCGCATTGGTGTTTGGCCTATGTTGAAATGTTTGAGCGTGATTACTCTCGTTTAAATGATGCGATTAAGCGCCTTGATACTTGTCCGCTTGGCTCCGGCGCGCTGGCAGGTACGGCCTATCCGATTGATCGTGAACAGCTTGCTCATCATTTAGGGTTTCGCCGTGCCACGCGTAACTCGCTCGATTCAGTATCCGACCGAGATCACGTGATGGAATTGATGTCGGTGGCGTCGATCTCGATGCTGCATTTATCGCGCTTGGCGGAAGATATGATCTTCTACAACTCGGGTGAGTCTGGTTTTATCGAACTGGCTGACACCGTGACTTCGGGTTCATCCTTGATGCCGCAAAAGAAAAACCCTGATGCATTAGAGCTGATCCGTGGCAAAACTGGCCGTGTTTATGGCTCGCTTGCGGGCATGATGATGACGGTCAAAGCCTTACCATTGGCTTATAACAAAGATATGCAAGAAGACAAAGAAGGGCTGTTTGACGCGCTGGATACTTGGAACGACTGCATGGAAATGGCTGCGCTTTGCTTTGATGGCATCAAAATTAAAACCGAACGGACTTTAGAAGCGGCCAAACAAGGCTATGCCAATGCTACCGAATTAGCTGATTATTTAGTCGCCAAAGGGATCCCTTTCCGTGAAGCGCACCATATTGTGGGCGTAGCGGTGGTTGGCGCGATTGCGAAAGGGTGTGCGCTTGAAGAACTGACCCTTGCCGAGCTTAAAGAGTTTTCGTCGGTCATTGAAGATGATGTTTATGCGATTCTCACCATTGAATCTTGCTTAGAAAAACGCAGCGCTTTAGGTGGCGTTTCGCCAAAACAAGTGGCCTATGCGGTTGATCAAGCCAAAGCGCGTTTAGACAAACGTGACGCCACGGCGGTGAAAGTTCGTCCTGCCCGTTTGACGGATATTGAAACGCTAGAAAGTATGGTCACTTATTGGGCGAATATGGGAGAAAACTTGCCCCGTTCACGCAATGAGTTGGTGCGCGATATTGGTTCATTTGCCGTGGCGGAACACCATGGTGAAGTGACGGGATGCGCCTCGTTATATGTCTATGACTCTGGGTTGGCTGAAATTCGTTCGCTTGGTGTAGAAGCAGGTTGGCAAGGTCAAGGACAAGGAAAAGCGATCGTCTCGTATTTGGTGAATAAAGCGCGGCAAATGGCGATTAAGAAAGTGTTTGTTCTGACTCGAACGCCAGAGTTTTTCATGAAGCATGATTTTATTCCAACCTCAAAAAGCTTACTGCCAGAGAAAGTGCTTAAAGATTGTGAACAATGCCCACGGCAGCACGCTTGTGATGAAGTGGCGCTTGAGATCAATTTGGTTGAGCAGATCATCAAGCGAGTCAACGTCGCTTAATACGTTGATTACCAAGGCGATCATTGCCGTTAATGAGGCCTTGGAAAAAGATCTCAAAAAGATCGAATGATCACGGAACAATTTAAGAAAAGCGTGGTCTATAACTGTACCACTGCTTTTTCTTAGAAGAATCTAAGAAGGCCCCAAACCTACTATTGGTTCTGGGGCTTTTTCTTTTGTGCTCTTTAGCTTTTTATTTGTCGCGCCCTTGCCGCTTACGCCAAGGGAGTACCACAAACTTCATCCACAGATGTAAAAACAGCAAACCGTTAAAGGCAAAACCCGCTATTAGCAAGCTGATCGATTCAATGGTTTTAGGGTTCTCCCTGCATAACCACCACCACACAAGCCAGCACCCAACAGACAAAACAGTGAGCTGATCCATACAACGTTGGCAGCGACCGATTTTTTTCCAAAACCACGAAGATTGGCAGTTATTGCAAGGCATAAGCGCGTTCATTGAAAGAGAAAATAACGGCAGTATAACGTGCGCGAAGGTGTGAGTCTAAGGCGCGGCTGAAACTAAAGCGTATAAAAAACGGCCGCACAAGGGCGACCGCATGAATGGATGTTGAAAATTAACAGCCCGGACCGCAGTCCATGCAATGCTTTATCATCTCAGGACCTAAATGCAGTTTAGCGTTTAGATCACGCAGCGCGGTGCGCACGCCTTCTTCAATTACGGGGTGATAAAAAGGCATATCCAACATCTGTGAAATCGTCATCTGATTTTGATGTGCCCACGCCAGCAAATGAGCCAAGTGCTCTGCATTCGGCCCCATCATTTCAGCGCCTAAAAATCGCCCTGTTCCTTGTTCGCCATACACATGCAATAACCCTTTATTGCGCAGCATGACGCGTGAACGGCCTTGATTTTCAAACGACACAGTACCGATAGCAAAACAGCCACAATTTCCCAAACGAGTGGTTAGCTGTTTGTAGGATTCACCGACCATCGCAATTTGCGGGTCTGAAAAAACCGCTGAGATAGAGGAACGACGAAGCCCGGCGCGAATATCTGGGTAGCGGCCAGCGTTATCCCCTGCAATACGACCTTGATCGGCCGCTTCATGAAGCAGTGGCAGTTGATTACTTGCATCACCAGCAATGAAAATACTGTCTACAGAGGTTTGCAGCGTATAGTAATCGGCCGCTGGTACGCCACGCGCATCAAGGGCTACATCGGTATTTTCAATTGCCAATTTATCTACGTTCGGGCGACGACCGGTTGCCGCCAACACATAGTCAACGACAAATGTCTCGAGCTGCCCTTCACGGTTGATGAATTGGATTTCAACTTTGTCGTTTTGGCCTGTTGGAGAAGCAATGCGTTTCATGCTTTCCACTTTAACGTCGGCGTCTAAATAGAATTCTTCTTTAAACGTTTTATCGGCGTAAGCCATCACATCAGGGTCGGTTAATGGGCCAACTTGTCCACCAATGCCGAACAGCTTCACTTTTACCCCTAAGCGATGTAAGGCTTGACCTAGTTCTAAGCCAATAACTCCCGGGCCAAATACGGCAACAGATTCCGGTAAGTCGTCCCACTCAAATAGGTCATCATTAATGATTAAGCGATCGCCAAGTTCATGCCATACCGCGGGGTAGGCTGGGCGAGAACCGGTAGCAATCACGATCCGCTTGGCGTTGATTCGTGTATGGTTGTCGACCTGTAGGGTGTGGTTGTCGATAAATTGGGCGTAGCCTGAGATTTTGTCTTCAGCGGGGATCTCCTCAACGCCTTCAAGCACAAATCCGACAAAGCGGTCACGTTCACGTTTTACCCGCGCCATCACTTCACGTCCATTAATGACAATTTCACCTTGAGGATGAACACCAAAAGCAGGAGCTTTGTGGATGTGATGGACGCTTTCAGCGGCCGCAATCAGTAACTTAGATGGCATGCAGCCGACGCGAGCGCATGTGGTTCCGTATGGGCCACCTTCGATCATGACGACACTAGTCGTATGTGCTTTTGCTGCACGATAAGCGCCGAGTCCTGCGGTCCCACCACCAATAATGGCTACATCAACGTTTAACTGTTTCATCATCGCTTTCTCTAAATTTGGAATGTGGATAGTCGATGGCAACATTTAATAATGCTGTCATTGAGTCTAAATGAGGAGGATGCCCTAGGAAGATTTTCCTAGGGCAGGTGTGATTAGCCCAGGTAAGCTTCTAGCTCTTCGCTGCCGCCGATGTGTTTACCACCAACGAAAACTTGCGGAACGGTGGTACGGCCTGTGATAGCTCGTAAGCTCACTGTGGTTGCATCTTTACCCAATACCACTTCTTCATATTGAAGACCGTGGTCAATCAAGAGTTGTTTTGCTTTAGTGCAGAATGGGCAACCTGGTTTAGTAAATACGGTAACCGATTCTTGTGTTTTATAGTTAGGTGCAATGTATTTCAGCATGGTGTCAGCATCTGATACTTTGAACGGGTCACCCGGTTCATCAGCTTCGATAAACATTTTTTCGATAATGCCATCTTTGACTAACATGCTGTAACGCCATGAACGTTTGCCAAAACCGATTTGGCTTTTATCAACTAACATACCCATGCCGTCAGTAAATTCGCCATTGCCATCAGGAATGAAAGTAATATTCTCTGCTTCTTGGTCTGCTTTCCAAGCATTCATCACAAAGGTATCGTTCACCGAAACACATAGGATGTCATCAACGCCATGCTCTTTAAACACCGGGTACAGTTCGTTGTAACGCGGCAAGTGGCTTGATGAACAGGTTGGGGTGAAGGCACCTGGCAAGCTAAATACGATAACGGTTTTACCTTTGAATAATTGATCTGTTGTGAGATTAACCCAAGCATCACCTTGACGAGTAGGGAAAGTGACTTGTGGTACCGCTTGGCCTTCTTTAGATACTAACATTCTATTTTCCTTGTGATTTTCTAAGTTAGGTTATGATTTTAAGAGCCGCTGCTCTCATTTGTTGAAGCCATTATGGAAGAAAACCTTTGATAGCTCCAATCGTTTGATGCTATGGTTTTGATAGGTGGATTCTATTGAGCTTGAAGATGAACATTCGTGATTTTGAGTACTTAGTATCATTAGCTGAACATAAACATTTTCGTAAAGCAGCAGAAGCTTGTTTTGTGAGCCAGCCAACACTCAGTGGCCAGATCCGCAAACTGGAGGATGAGCTGGGAACAGTATTATTAGAGCGCAGCAGTCGCCGAGTGTTGTTCACCGATTCGGGCCTACAATTGGTCGATCAGGCCAAGCGTATTTTAAGTGAAATCAAAACCTTCAGAGATATGGCCAGCGGCCAAGGCGGCTCGATGAGTGGTCCTATCCATATTGGATTCATTCCCACTTTAGGCCCCTACCTTTTGCCGCGTATTGTGCCTTTTTTAAAAGAGCAATTTCCTGAACTGGAGCTCTATTTACACGAAGCGCAAACCCAACAGCTTGTGCGCCAGTTAGAAGATGGAAAACTCGATTGTTTAGTGTTGGCCTCCGTTGCGGAAACGGCTCACTTTAAAGAGATTGATCTGTATGACGAAGCATTGAGTATTGCCGTGCCTAGTGGGCATGAATGGGCTGCAAAAAGTGAAGTAAGTATGTTGGATTTGAAAGGGCGAACGGTATTGGCTTTAGGTGACGGTCATTGTTTACGCGATCAAGCCTTAGGCTTCTGTTTTGCGGCAGGCGCAAAAGATGACGAACGTTTTAAAGCGACCAGCTTAGAGACGCTGCGTAATATGGTCGCAGCGGGTGGGGGAATTACCCTGTTACCTGAACTCTCTTTACCAGATGTCAAAGAGAAGGATGGCGTTTGTTACCTTAAAGCGGTCAACCCGCAGCCTTCACGCCGCTTAGTATTAGCTTATCGGCCGGGATCGCCATTGAGGCAGCGTTTTGAGCAGTTGGCTCATGCAATCAAAACAAAGCTAAATGAGAAATAAAAAAAGAGGCTAAATTTAGCCTCTTTTACTGAGCTTTAGAATAGCTCTTCACCTGTAGGTGAAGAGTAGATGTTGTCAGAGACACTCTCTGCGACATACTCGGTTGGCTCTGTGCCTTGAATGAAGTATTCAAACATCGAGCTTGAATCAAACTTATTGGTTAACAAGCCGGTATCGATATCGATTCTTACCCGCACAATATTGGCGGGAATGGGTTTGTCTTGCGCTGGCACATCGACCAGTACTTGACGCATAAAATCAATCCAAGCAGGTTGTGCCGTTTTTGCTCCCGCTTCCGCACCGGATACACCATCGTCATCTACATTGCTGTTTTCGGTTGTCCTACCTAAGTTGCGGTTATGATCATCAAATCCGACCCAAGCAATAGCGACCATGCCCGGTGCATAGCCGTTGTACCACGCATCTTTGGAGTCATTGGTCGTTCCTGTTTTACCACCAATATCACGACGCCCCAGCTTTTGTGCACGCCAGCCTGTACCATTCCAACCCGTTCCTTCACGCCAATTTCCGCCACCCCAAATATTGCTGTACATCATCTCTCGGACAAGAAATGCGTTTTGTTCGGAAATGACTTGTGGAGCATAGTGCGATGCAACATCTTGCTCATCGAACTCATTTGTGTCTGGGGTGCATTGCTGTTGGCAAACGACTTTTGGTGTGGCTTGATACTCAAGTTTGCCAAAGGGATCTTCAACTTTGCTGATGTAATAGGGTTCAACATAATAGCCACCATTGGCAAACACGGAATAGCCTTGCGCCATCTTAACCGGCGTTAAGCTTCCCGCACCTAAGGCAATGGTTTCTGAGCGTGGTACTTGGTCAATATCAAAACCAAAGCGAGTGAGATATTCACGTGTTTCATCCAGCCCAACAGCGCGTAGCACTCTCACCGCCATCACGTTTTTGGATTGAGCCAAGCCAACGCGAAGACGAGTTGGGCCAATATAAGTCGGTGGTGAGTTTTTAGGACGCCATGCTGTACCTTGGCTTTGGTCCCACTGGTTAATCGGCGCATCATTAATGAGCGTCGCTAAGGTCATGCCTTTATCGATGGCGGCAGAGTAGATAAAGGGTTTAATACTTGAGCCGACCTGGCGCACCGATTGAGTCGCACGGTTAAATTTATTGTGCACAAAGTTAAAGCCGCCAACCAGCGCCAGTACCGCACCATTTTCTGGGTTCATGGCAACAAAGGCAGTGTTGGCATTGGGTACTTGGCTTAAGTACCACTGTGGTGCTTCATCGGTGGTATGGTCATCACTGTATTCAGCACGATTACGTACCCAAATTTGTTCACCAGCGGCGATGATTTCCGTCGCTGTACTCGGAACCGGTCCTTGTCGAGAATCAGTTAAGAAACGGCGAGCCCAGTTCATGCCTTGCCATTCAATGGTCTGCAATCCTTGGTTCTTAACCCAAACCGTAGCCGATTGGCTGCTTACGTGGGTAACGACGGCTGGTAATAAATCTCCATAAGTCGGTTCATTATTTAAGTGCTCGGCCAGTTGCTGTTCATTCAATGGCGTTTGGCCTTCTTTCCAAACTACTTTTTCAGCACCGCGATAGCCATGACGCTCATCATAGGCGAGTAGGTTATTGATTGCAGCTTTACTCGCGGCTTGCTGCTGTTTGGAATCTACTGTTGTGGTGACAATCATGCCAGAGGTATAAGCCGACTCTTCACCATAGCGCTCCACCATCCATGAACGGGCGATTTCTGCCACATAAGGTGCATTAAGTTCAATTTCAGCACCGTGGTATTTCGACATTAAGGGCTCAGAGCGGGCTTGCGCATATTGCGCTGGGGTTATGTATTTCTCATCAAGCATTCTCTGTAGCACCACGTTACGGCGGTTAGTCGCGCGATCTAGAGAATAGATAGGGTTCATGGTTGAAGGTGCTTTGGGAAGTCCTGCAATCAGGGCAATTTCACTCAGTGTTAAATCTTTGACTTCTTTTCCAAAATAAACTTGGGCTGCCGCTCCAATTCCATACGATCGGTAACCGAGATAAATTTTATTGAGATAAAGCTCTAGGATTTCTTTTTTCGTCAGCAATTGCTCGATATGAATAGCGATAAAAATCTCTTTGATTTTTCGCATGATCTTCTTCTCATTAGAGAGGTAGAAGTTACGAGCAAGCTGCTGAGTAATGGTACTTGCACCTTGTTTAGCGCTACCTGAGGCGATCACAGCGACCGCAGCACGAGTGATGCCAATTGGGTCAAAACCATAGTGCTCGTAGAAGCGGCTATCTTCGGTGGCGATAATCGCTTCGATAAGTTCAGGTGGGATCTCTTCAATACGCAACGGAACTCGGCGCTTTTCTCCAAATTGGGCGATGAGCTTGCCATCTTGACTATAGACCTGCATCGGTGTCTGCAATTGTACATCACGTAAAGTCGCTACATCGGGGAGGTCTGGCTTCACGTAAAAATAGAAGCCAAATATCGTAGTGACTCCAAGAATAATGCAAATCAATGAAAGTAATAACAATCGCTTTATGAACTTCACCGGATAATCCCTGTTTAGTTAAGGCTGCCCTTATGCAAACCCTTGTACTCTAGGCTAAAAATTTAGCTCTAAAAATAAATTGTGGCTTATTTAACCTCAAAATAAGCAAATCGAGCTAAGCCTAAGCAGCGTTACTGGAGCTAAGCCGTATGGGTAAATCAATGGTTACGGGTATAGATATTGGCCACCATAGTATTAAAGCGGTGGTGTTAAAGCTAGCGGGTGATTCATATGCACTCGTCGGTTATAAAGAATTATTTATTACTGAGGACATATTCTCCGATAACCACACGCTGGATTATCAGAAAATTGTAAAGAAACTCAAAGAACTAAGAAAGGGTTTACCACTATTTAGTCACAAAGTCGCCATATCGGTACCGGACAATGCGGTAATAAGTAAGGTATTACAGATAGATAGTGACCTGCAGGCGCGTGAAAAAGAGTTTGCTATTTATCAGGCATTTTCTCATCAGTCACCGTTCCCGATAGAAGAACTGAGTCTCGATTTCGTCAAAGTAATGGAAAAAAGCGTAAGTCGCAGTAGTACCGTAAGTTATCAAGTTTACGCCACTCGTAAAGACGTCGTGGAAAGCCGTGCGTTAGCGGCTCAAAAAGCGGGCTTTTTACCGATCGCGGTTGATGTGCAAATACACAGTTTGTTAAACATTTGGCAGTTGGCGAGCAGGGCACAACATCGCAGCGATTGGATGCTCATGGATGTGGGCCATACCCAAACGGCGCTCTGTATTGATTTTACTGATAAAGCCCCTTTTCATAAAGAAATCCCTCTCGGTTGTCAGTGGTTGTCCCAAGACAGCGCGATGTCGGGCACCAATGCGGAATTAGCCGATAAAAACGAGCGCTTTGTGCATGAGTTGATCGAGCGACTTCAACGTCAGTTGCAGCTTTTCACCTCCGTCAATGGCGCGGGCAGTTTAGCGGGCATTTGGCTCTCAGGTGGTGGTGCAGATACTCCGATGTTGGCGCAAGAGATTTCGTGGCGTCTCAAGCTTGAGTGCGAAATTCTCGATCCCTTCCTTCTGTTTAACAATAAGTTAGCGAAACGCCTGCGAGATAAGCAGTCTGGGCAGAGTTTTAGCACCGCGGCTGGCCTTGCACTGCGTGGTATCGAGTGGTTGGAGTCTTCTCATGTTGCATAGTATTAACTTACTGCCTTGGCGAGAGGAACAAAGAGCGGCGCATAAGCGTCGTTTTATGGGCTTGGTCGTCTTAGGTGTGATGAGCGCTGTTGGTATTCAATGGGGTATCGGTTTGTATTTCTCTGGGCAAGCGCAGCAGCAAGAGTCTCGTTTGGCTTATTTGAATCAATACATTCAGCAGCTTGATAAACAGATCAATGCATTAAAAATGACGGAACAAGAACACAAGGCACTATTAACTCGCTTATCGGTTGTTGAGTCATTGCAAAGTCAACGCAATAAAACCACCGAGTTGATGAACTTGATGCCACAGCTTATGCCTGAAGGAGTCTACGTCGATAAGATCAAAATGAATGGTGAAGAAATTGAAATTACGGGCATCAGTGACAGCACTGCGCGTCTTGCGACCATGCTCGATAATTTTGAAAAATCAGCCTTACTTTCCGATGTCAACATGCACTCTATCGTGCATGGTAATAAGCGATTTGGTAAGGAGTTTCAGACGTTTAAAGTGTCATTTATGTTTCATTCGCCGACACCACAGGGCGCTGCACTAACCAAGATTCGGCCTACAGGAGCTGTCCATGACTAGTTTTCAAGATCTTGATATGGATGAAATGGCTGAATGGCCGTTGCTGCCTCAACTGCTGGTTATTTTGGTGTTGATGCTGATTATTCAAGGCGTTGGCGCGTGGTTCTATCTTATGCCTCAAAATGAGCAATTGCAGAACTTAAAACAGCAAGAAGAGGTGCTGAAATCGACCTTACGGATTAAGGCCAGCAAAGCCGCCACCTTACCCCAGTTGCAAGCTCAACTGGATGAATTAACTGAACGTTATGATTTTTTATTACGCCAATTACCCGTGCAAAAAGAGCTCGCAAGCATGCTCGCATCGGTCAATGAACTAGGGCTAGATAATGCGTTAACCTTTACACGTATTGATTGGGGAGAAAAACAGAATAAAGAGTTTCTGTATCGTTTGCCGCTCAATATCGAATTAACTGGGAATTACCACGACATTGGTGATTTCTCAGAGGCGATCGCGAAATTGCCCCGCATTATTAATTTCGATGATGTTGATTGGCAACGGGTTAGCCAGGAAAGCAGTACATTACATTTTAGGGTGCGCGCTTATACCTATCAATTCAAGCAAGAGGTGGACGATGAAAAACAATAATCTGCTGCTGATGGTGCTGTTTAGTACCAGCGTATTGGTTGGTTGTAAGGCGAATCAAGATTCATTGAAGGTTTATGTGGAGCAGGTTGAGGGGCAAGCACGCAAAGAAGTCTCCAAATTAAAACCCATTATTCAATTTGAAGTTGCTCATTATGCACAACATGAATCCCGCGAACCTTTTGTGCTGCCTAAAGAAGCGATTGTACAAAATCAGCCTGTAGTGAAGGCAGATTGCTGGCAACCTCCGGCTCGCAGTAAAAATGGCCAGCTAGAGCGCTATCCGCTTAATCAACTTCGATTAAAAGGCGTGATGAGTAGCGGGGGCGCGGTATCGGCATTAGTGCAAACGCCCCAAGGCAAGGTCGTCAACGTGAAAGCGGGACAATATTTAGGTTTGAATCACGGCAAAGTTACTCGAGTTGATTCCAATTACCTGCTGATCAATGAAACCTTGCCAGACGGCTTAGGTTGTTGGAATCAACGTAACGTCAAATTGGCTCTGAAATAGAATTTGAATTTAGAGAAATCACTATGATTAAAGGACTACAGACACAAATGACTATGGTATTTCGGAGCCTCTTATTTGGCTTATTATTGAGTATGGCAGGGCTAAGTGTGGCGGCAGAAACGGCGCAGACCAACGAGCTTAAAGGCATTGATTTTCGAGTCAATAAAAACAAAGACGCTGTATTGATTGTTGAACTCGCATCACCTTCGACGGTAGTTAATGTGCAGAAAGTGGCTGACGGTTTACAAATTGAACTGCTTAAGACGGATGTCTCCAATGAGAAACTGTATGTCTTAGACGTCAAAGATTTTGCAACCGTTGTTGAGAGTATCGAGGTATTGCGCAAAGAGCCAAGTACACAGTTACTGGCGACCATTCATGGCGAGTTTAAGTATGATTACAGCTTGAAAGGGAAATACCTTGAGGTGGTAATTGGCAAACTGAAAGAACAAGAAAAACCTAAGTCGAAGAGCATTCTTGAGAAAGAGGGCAAGCTTATCTCGATTAACTTTCAAGATATTCCTGTGCGAAATGTTTTGCAGCTTATCGCAGATTATAACGCGTTTAACCTAGTCGTCTCAGATTCGGTCACTGGTAATCTGACGCTACGGCTTGATGGCGTGCCTTGGCAGCAAGTGCTCGATATCATTTTGCAAGTCAAGGGATTAGATAAGCGTGTTGACGGCAATGTGATTTTAGTTGCACCTAAAGAAGAGTTGGATTTACGTGAAAAGCAGCAGCTTGAAAAGGCACGTTTGGCTGAAGAGTTGGGCGATCTACGTTCTGAAATCATCAAAATTAATTTTGCTAAGGCGTCTGATATTGCGCAGATGATTGGCGGTGAAGGGGCGGTCAGCATGTTGTCTGAGCGAGGTTCCATCAGTATCGACGAGCGAACCAACTCACTGCTGATCCGTGAATTGGCTGAGAATATTGTGGTGATACGCCAAATTGTTGAATCGCTCGATATCCCGGTCAAACAGGTACAGATTGAAGCGCGCATTGTTACGGTCAACGAAGGTAATTTGGATGAACTTGGCGTACGCTGGGGCTTTACTTCGACCAATGGCAACAACACCGCAGGCGGAAGTATTGAAAGTAATTTATTCCAAGTGGGCAAGTTGGGGGAAAGCACATTGCCCGTTGATGACTTCCTTAACGTAAACTTAGCGGCGACCTCTGCTAACGCCTCAAGTATTGCCTTCCAAGTGGCTAAGTTGGGGTCGGATATGTTGTTGGATTTAGAGCTTTCAGCGCTGCAACGTGAGTCGAAAGCGGAGATTATTTCCAGCCCTCGTTTGATCACGACCAACAAGAAGCCAGCTTATATCGAGCAGGGTACGGAGATCCCTTATCTGGAGTCTTCTTCCAGCGGGGCAACGACGGTCGCCTTCAAAAAAGCGGTGCTGAGTTTAAAAGTGACGCCGCAGATAACGCCGGATAATCGTTTAGTGTTAGATCTCAGTGTCACTCAAGACCGGCCTGGGGATATTGTAAAAACAGGGACGGGAGAAGCGGTTGCAATTAATACTCAGCGTATTGGCACTCAAGTATTGGTCAATAATGGAGAAACCGTGGTCCTTGGTGGAATATTCCAACATAGCGTCAACAATACGGTGGATAAGGTGCCATTGCTTGGTGATTTGCCATTACTTGGTGCATTGTTCCGCCGTTCCTATGAGCAAGTGGGCAAAAGTGAGCTGCTGATTTTCGTGACACCGAAAGTCGTCATTCAATAACTTACGGCTGATATTGCGATTGGTTAAAAAATAAAGTTGCATTAGTGGCACCATATCTAGATAATTTCGGGTCTTATCACGAATCATCTGTGAGGAATAGGTGCCACGAGCGTCTTAACGGTCAGTATTATACTGGCTAATCTTGTGGCGATGTCATTGAATTAACGTTGTAAATTACTGCTAAACATGGCTGAGAAACGCAATATTTTCCTTGTTGGCCCAATGGGCGCCGGCAAAAGTACAATTGGTAGACATCTTGCTCAACAACTGCATATGGAGTTTTTAGACTCAGATACAGTCATTGAAGAGCGTACAGGCGCAGATATCGCATGGGTATTTGACGTCGAAGGTGAAGAGGGCTTCCGTAAACGTGAGGAAGCTGTAATTAATGACCTAACCGAGAAACAAGGTATTGTACTCGCAACAGGCGGTGGTTCTGTTAAGAGTAAAGAAAACCGTAATCGTTTATCTGCTCGTGGTATTGTGGTCTACCTTGAAACGACGATTGAAAAACAACTTGCACGCACGAACCGTGACAAAAAACGGCCATTGCTTCAAACAGACAATCCACGTGAAGTCTTAGAATGCTTGGCTGATGAACGTAACGATCTTTACGCTGAGATCGCTGATTTTACGGTTCGTACTGACGATCAAGGTGCAAAAGTGGTAGCCAACGAGATCGTAAAAATGCTAGAAGAACATTCCTAAGTTCTTTATTTTGGAGTGCAAACCATGGAACGGATTACGGTCAGTTTAGATGAGCGTAGCTACCCAATCTCAATTGGCGCCGGATTATTTAATGATCCGGCCCTCCTTTCTTTCTTATCGGCCAAACAAAAAGTCGTCGTCATCAGTAATGTGACGGTCGCGCCTTTGTACGCGGATAAAATCTTCGCCCTTCTTGCACCGCATGCTTGTAACGTCTCCTTGCTTGAACTGCTAGATGGCGAGCAGTACAAAACTTTAGATACATTTAACACGGTGATGAGTTACCTGCTGGAAGGTAATTACAGCCGTGATGTGGTGATCATCGCTTTAGGTGGTGGTGTGATTGGTGATTTAGTCGGATTCGCCGCAGCCTGTTATCAGCGCGGAGTCGATTTTATCCAAATACCGACCACGCTGCTTTCGCAAGTGGACTCCTCCGTTGGCGGTAAAACCGCAGTCAATCATGCTTTAGGTAAAAACATGATTGGTGCATTTTATCAGCCGAAAGCCGTCATTATTGATACTGAATGTTTGGCGACTTTACCTGCGCGAGAATTTGCCGCTGGTATGGCGGAAGTGATCAAATATGGCATCATTTACGATCATGATTTCTTTGTCTGGTTGGAAGAGAATCTCGATAAACTCTACGCCTTAGATGAGCAAGCGCTAAGTTATGCCATCGCTCGCTGCTGTCAAATTAAAGCCGATGTGGTCGCTCAAGATGAAAAAGAGTCGGGAATTCGCGCGTTGTTGAACCTAGGTCATACATTTGGTCATGCGATTGAAGCGCAGCTCGGGTATGGTAATTGGCTACACGGTGAAGCGGTTTCTGCCGGAACTGTGATGGCCGCTAAAACGGCGCAGTTACAAGGTTTAATTAACGATCAGCAAGTTGAGCGGATTGTTTCTATACTCAAAAGAGCAAATTTACCGATTCATACGCCCGAAAGCATGTCGTTTTCTGACTTTATGCAACACATGATGCGTGATAAAAAAGTGCTTTCAGGCGAACTACGTTTGGTGCTACCAACCAGTATTGGTACATCACAAGTAGTGAAAGGTGTACCCGAAGCGGTCATTGAACAAGCGATTGACTTCTGCCGCACCCTGTAAATCTTCATTGATACTAATTTGACAGTTGTCTGTCAGTAGGACGGCCTAATGAGTTTGGCGAATGAATTACGTATATTGGAATTAGATTCGCAAGTCGAGCTACTTGAGCGTTTGCAATTATTGACCAATTTTGGCTCAAATGTCATTACCGTTGGTGGTGGATTAGGTTTTGGTAAATCTTGGTTAGCACAGCGTTATTTAGAAGCGTGGGCCGAAGATAAAAACCAATCTCTGTTGCTGTGTCATCCCAATCAAGATGACCAGCAGCGTCGAGCGACCATTCTTACCCAAATCGTTTCAGGCCCGTTATTTAATCCTCACGATACACTTTCTGACAGCTTAGCTCGCCTGCTTGATGGTGGCGGTTGTGATGTGGTGATTGTTGTCGATGACGCTCATCTACTCTCCGAAACCTTAGTGTCTGAGCTATGGATGCTGGTGTTAGAAGCACAAGCCAATCCATTGTGGACCATCAATGTCGTATTATTTGCACAAGCCAATAGTCTTGATGCTTTGCTGACTCGTTTAAGCTACGGACAAGAGCATAAACCCGTAGAGCTTGAGATTGAAGCCCTAAGCAATGAAGAAGCGGATCGCTTTTTTGAAAATCTGGTCATGCGTTATGTACCCGATGAGATGGAGCGCCGCGTACGCAACGCTTACAAAAAGGTGAAACGCGTGCCTGGGGAAATCATGGCATTAGGAGAGCAGAAAATGGAAAAAAGGATCATCATCCGTTCGATTATCGGTTCTCCTGTGCAGATCGCTGCCTTGGTTTTACTGCTTCTGCTCATCATCGGTGGTGGTTACTGGTGGCTATTTACCCAGCCCTCACCCGATGAGCAAGCGTCGCAAATTACAGGCACACTCGAGCAGACGGTGATTCCGACGCTCGGGGATGCTGCTGCACCAACAGTCAATACGCTTAACGATGATTCAGCAACTGACGCCACCAATAATGGGAAGGAGCTTGCGAAAAGTGACCCGAGTTATTTAGATGCTGAAGATGATTCCAGTTCGTTACCACCCGATGTGATGGAGAATTCAGAGAGCGTGGGCATAATTGACAGCGATCAGCAACGAGTGGTGATTGAGTCTGATGTTGTGGATGCTCTTTTGGAAGGCAATTCGACCAAAGCCGATACGTCAGTGATTAATAATGCACTTGCTGATGCACAAAACCGCACGGCGCAAACTGTGCCAGTAAGTGAGACTGCCACTGCTGCTGCGCCAACGAAAATCACCTTCTCCTTTGCGAGAGAAGAACTCAAAGCCTTCTCGCCACGCAGTTATACTTTGCAATTAGCGGCAGTCAGTTCGCTTGCTGAAGCACAAAACTTTATTAACACCTACGCGCTGCAAGAAAAGGTGCGTATTTATCCGACAGCACGCAATGATGTGGAGTGGTACATCATCACCTATGGTAATTATCCAACCATCCAGTTTGCGCGTGATGCCGTTGAAACCTTACCGAAAGCGTTGCAATTGCAAGGCCCTTGGGCCAAATCACTCAGCCAAGTACAGCGAGAGATTGATCGTGCGAAATAACGCTGAGCTTGACGCAAAAATATGTTACATTCCGCAGCCTTATTTCGTGGTTGAAAGATAGAGCAGTAAATGAAGAAGCAGCGTGCCTTTCTTAAATGGGCTGGTGGTAAGTATGGCCTAGTCGAAGAGATTCAACGTCACCTGCCGCCAGCGCGTAAACTGGTTGAACCCTTTGTTGGTGCTGGCTCTGTGTTCCTCAATACTGATTTTGAACAGTATTTGTTGGCCGATATCAATCCTGATCTCATCAACTTGTACAACCTGATCAAAGATCAACCTGAACTGTACATCACCGAATCTAAGCGTTGGTTCACGGCCGATAACAACCGTAAAGAAGCGTATCTCGATATTCGCAAAGAGTTCAATAAAACCGATGATGTACTGTATCGTTCGTTGGCGTTTTTATACATGAACCGTTTTGGTTTTAATGGTTTATGTCGCTACAACAAAAAAGGCGGTTTCAATGTGCCTTTTGGTTCCTACAAAAAGCCTTATTTCCCGCAAGCAGAATTGGAGTTTTTTGCCGAGAAAGCCAAGAAAGCGACCTTTATTTGCGAAGGATACGAAGAGACGTTTCGTCGTGCTCGCAAGGGCTGTGTTGTTTATTGCGATCCGCCATACGCGCCACTCTCTACTACCGCCAATTTTACTTCTTATTCTGGTAATGGCTTTTCATTGGATGATCAAGCCTCATTGGCCGATGTCGCCGAAAAAGCCGCCAATGATCGTGGCATACCGGTACTGATTTCCAATCATGACACTAAGTTAACGCGCCGTTTATATCATGGTGCAGAACTTAACGTGGTCAAGGTTAAGCGCACCATTAGCCGTAATGGAGCAGGGCGCAACAAAGTAGATGAGTTGTTGGCGCTGTTCAATACAGCGGAATGCGAAGGTTAACATTTCGCAGTTAAATCGGGTGTCGCGCTAGGATATCTTGGCCAGCTTAGGTAGAATTGCGGGCGAATTTTGCTCATCACGCATTTGCGCCCACTAGCCTAAGAGGTCAGGTATGAAAGATTTCCTAATTGCCCCATCTATACTCTCAGCAGATTTTGCTCGTCTTGGCGAAGATGTTGAGAAAGTGCTTGCCGCTGGGGCAGACGTTGTCCATTTTGATGTAATGGATAACCACTACGTTCCCAACTTGACCTTTGGTGCTCCGATTTGTAAGGCGCTGCGCGACTATGGTGTTACGGCACCGATTGATGTTCACCTGATGGTGAAACCAGTTGATCGCATCATTCCTGATTTTGCCAAAGCAGGGGCTTCGATGATCACTTTTCATGTGGAAGCTTCTGATCATGTTGATCGCACATTGCAATTGATCAAAGAGCACGGATGCCAAGCGGGTGTAGTGCTCAACCCAGCTACGCCACTTGCGCATCTCGAATTTATTATGGATAAAGTGGACCTCATTTTGCTGATGTCGGTTAACCCTGGTTTTGGTGGCCAATCTTTTATTCCGCATACGTTGGATAAACTGCGCGCGGTGCGTCAATTGATTGAGCAATCGGGTCGTCATATCCGCCTTGAGATTGATGGTGGGGTCAAAGTCGATAACATTCGTGAAATTGCACAAGCGGGCGCAGATATGTTTGTCGCAGGCTCGGCTATTTTTGGTCAACCTAATTACCAAACTGTGATTGATGAGATGCGCGCAGAATTAGCCAAAGTGGCGCGCTAAGTCATAATACTGACTACACCTCAATAATCACTACGCAACATACTTATAACGCAACAAGGGGCTTTGTGCCCCTTGTCTATTATTCGGAAGTTAAGATGTCTTTAAGCTCAATTAAATTAATCGCCTTTGATCTCGATGGTACCTTGCTCGACAGCGTGCCAGATTTAGCCGTAGCCGCCGACCAAGCGGTACAATCGTTAGGCTATTCATCAGTATCAGAAATGCAAGTGCGTGATTACGTCGGCAATGGTGCAGATGTGCTGATCGCTCGCTCACTTAGCCAAAGTTTAACCATCAACCCTGATCTTAGCGATGAGATCAAAGCCACCGCTCGTGAGCGTTTTGATGAATTTTATGCCCAAACGGGCCATAAACTGAGCCATTTATATCCCCAAGTGAAAGAAACCTTAGCGCAGCTACACAGTGCTGGATTCACATTAGCTTTGGTGACCAATAAACCGTCTAAGTTTGTACCTGACGTATTGGTACAACATGGTATTGAGCACTTTTTTAGTGATGTGATTGGTGGTGATACCTTCCCGATCAAAAAACCTGATCCAATGGCGCTTAACTGGCTATTGGATAAACATCAACTAACGGCCAAGGAAATGTTGATGGTTGGGGATTCGAAAAACGATATTTTAGCGGCTAAAAATGCGGGTTGTTATTCGTTTGGTTTGACTTATGGCTACAATCACGGTGAGCCCATTTCAGCTTCCAACCCTGATTACGTGGCGGACTGTATCGACCAATTGCTTGATGTGTTGCGAGTTTCAGCATAAAAGTTCACACAATGCGCTAGTAAAATACTCGTCAATGAGTACACTGCATAAACCGCGTTATCGCTAAATCAAGTATCACTTAGCGAATAAGCGCGGTTTTTTTCACAGACATTTTCAGTCTTATCTCATTTTAAGTAGCAAGGAAATCATCCCTATGAGCAAACCCATTGTATTGAGTGGTGTTCAACCGTCAGGTGAACTAAGTATCGGTAACTATTTGGGTGCTCTACGTCAATGGCAACAGATGCAAGATGACTATGATTGTCAATACTGCGTGGTTGACCTGCATGCGATCACGGTTCGTCAAGATCCGAAAGCACTGCATGAAGCCACGTTAGATGCATTGTCAATCTGTCTTGCAGTTGGTGTTGACCCTAAAAAGAGCACGCTATTTGTTCAGTCACACGTACCAGAGCATGCTCAATTGGGTTGGCTTCTCAACTGCTACACGCAGATGGGTGAATTGAGCCGCATGACTCAGTTCAAAGACAAATCAGCACGTTATGCGAACGATGTGAATGCGGGCTTATTCGGTTATCCGGTGTTGATGGCGGCCGATATTCTACTTTATGGCGCGCACCAAGTACCCGTGGGCAGTGACCAAAAGCAGCACTTAGAACTTGCGCGAGATATCGCGACTCGTTTTAACAACATCTATAGTCCTGAAAAGCCGATCTTCACCATTCCAGAGCCTTACATTCCTCAAGTGAACGCGCGAGTAATGAGCCTGCAAGATGCGACGAAAAAGATGTCTAAGTCAGATGATAACCGTAAGAATGTCATCACTTTGCTGGAAGATCCAAAGTCGATTATCAAGAAGGTTAATAAGGCTCAGACAGATACTGAAACGCCACCGCGCATCGCTTTTGATACCGAAAACAAAGCGGGCATCTCCAACTTGATGAGTTTGTACTCTGCGGCGACAGGCAAAAGCTTTGCTGAGATTGAAGCGCAATATCAAGGTGTTGAGATGTACGGCCCTTTCAAGAAAGATGTTGGCGAAGCGCTGGTTGCCATGCTGGAGCCTGTTCAAGCTGAATACGCGCGCATTCGAGAAGATCGCGCATATCTTGATTCAGTAATGAAAGCGGGTGCAGAAAAAGCCTCGGCCCGCGCTGCGATCACTTTGAAAAAAGCATTTAAAGCGGTAGGGTTTGTCGAGCGTCCTTAGTTTTTCCTGCGACAATCTAACTCCTTTCGCATTAAATAAAGCTAGGTTTTCCTAGCTTTATTTTTTACTTCTGCTTAATAAAATTTGATCTTTCTCTTTGTATTGTAGGCTTAGGTCTACACTTTAAATCATAACCATGATGATGAGTTTTGAACATGAGACGACTGCTGTTATTAGGATTGATGTTCATCTGTAGTGCCGCCGCCGCAGAGCCAGTTCGTATTTGTGTTGGTGATGTGAATGTTTGGCCCCCGTTCACCTATTGGCAGGGGAGCTCGTATCAAGAAAAAGCCGATTCCTTGACTGGCTCAGCCACAACGCTGGTGTTGGACGCATTAAAATCTCACAACATCGATTACCAGTTTTATTTTATGCCTTGGGCGCGAGTCCAACATGAACTGACGCAAGAGCGCGGTCGCTGCGATTTGACATGGGATGCAAGTTATCGCGCAGAAAGGGCTGAGTACAGCTATTTTTCGGTCCCGCTTTATACGATTCAACTCGGTTATTTTACGCTGCCAGACAACCATGAAGATTTAAAAGATCCATCCGTTGATGGCGTATTATGCGGAGTTAATGGCTTTAATTATGAGAATTTTGCGCTGTCTAGAGAACCCTCTCTCTATTTAAATTCCGTACAGCAAGCGCTGAATATGCTGCAAAAAGAGCGGTGTGATTGGTTTGTGAGTGAAATTGAACCCATTTATGGTGGAATTCAGTTGGGTCTATATAAAATTGATCGGCCAATCGTTCATCATTTTCTCGCTAGAAACAAGCCGTACCACGTGCAAGTTCGCCGTAGCTTAGAAAATTCGATGCCGCTGTTAAATCAGCTTAATGACTATTTTCTCGATGCGCAGCAAACTGGTCGCGCGCAGGCGGTCTTTGATCGCTACCTCTCTTTTAGCCAGCCACAATAATCAAACTAAGGTGTTTGTCGTGTACGGAGCACCTTGTTT